>NZ_JAHFPF010000281.1 GCF_023259385.1 Brevundimonas sp.
AGGACGGCGCCTTCAGCATCGCCCATGACGGCGCGATCCTGTGCGCCTGCGCCCACCCGTCGGGCGAGGGCGTCCTGACCGGCGGCGACGACGGCCGGGTAATCTGGCACCGCAAGGGCGAGGCCGGCCTGCTGGCCACCGCCAAGGGCGCGTGGATCGATTCCATCGCCGCCTCGGCCGAAAGCGGGCTGATCGCCTTCTCGGCGGGCAAGACCCTGTCGGTGATCGACGCCAAGGACGCCGCCTTCCGCCGCGACTTCGTGCACGAGCGCACCGTCTCTGGCGTGGCGTTCGAGCCCAAGGGCCGGCGGATCGCGACCTCGACCTATGGCGGGGCGGCGCTGTGGTTCGCCCGCATCGCCGACCAGAAGCCGACCCTGCTGAAGTGGGCCGGGTCGCATACCGGCGTGGCCTTCTCGCCGGACGGCGCCTTCGTCGTCACCGCCATGCAGGACAACCAGCTGCACGGCTGGCGGATCAAGGACCAGAAGAACCTGCGCATGGGCGGCTACCCCGGCAAGGTGAAGTCGGTCAGCTTCCTGTCCAACGGCCAGCTGATGGCCACCTCGGGCGCGCAGGGCGCCGTGCTGTGGCCTTTCATCGGCGCCAACGGTCCGATGGGGCGCGAGGCCACCGAGATCGGCTTCGACGAAAGCAGCCTGGTCACCCTGGTCGCGTCGACGCCGAAGGCCGGCCTGCTGGCCGCCGGTCTGAACGACGGGCGCGTCTGGCTGGCCGATCCGGCCGGCCAGGGCCTGAACTTCCTGAAGGCCGAGAAGGGCGCCCCCATCGTGGCCCTGGCCATGAGCGCGGACGCCCGGCGCATCGCCTGGGCCGACGAGGACGGCGGCGCGGGCGTCGCCGACACCTGAATCTCATTCAGGGATGAATTCGTCCGAAATTCGCAGATTCTCGAAACATCGTCTTCCGATGCGTATTTCTACTAGGGTGAAATGACCATTTCTACGCGTATAAATTACCATCTACCCGTTTAGGGTGTATTAGCCATTGTGGCGTTAGGCTGTGACCGTGTCGCACGCCAAACCCATTCCTGGCTTCTTGGGACTAGAGGTCCCGCCCCGCACCGAGGCGCCCCAGCGCACGCGGCCCAAGCCGGTGTCTATGGGGGACCTCTCTCCCGAAGAATGGCGCATCGTCTCGATGGCCGAATGTCCGAAGACCCGGCGGACCATGGCCGACACCATTCTCAACTCCACATCCGGCGCCGGAAAGGCGCCCCCATGTCGCGCCCGGTAATCCTCACGCTCATGCGCAACCGCCGCGGGGGAGCCGCGGTGGAGTTCGCCATACTCGCTCCGGTCCTGCTCGCCCTCGTCGCCGGCGGCATCTTCTACAGCCGCTGGTTCACGGTCGCGTCGCAGACCCAGAACCTGGCCAGTGACGGAGCCCGCGCCGCCGTGGCGGGCCTGGACGACACAGAGCGCCAGACCATCGTTTCTGGCCTGATGACCGGCGCCGTGGCGCGCGTGCCGCTGGAGAAGGGCGCGACCCGCACCTGGCGCGCCTGGCGCGACGGCGACCTCTACGCCGTGTCCGTGACCACGACCCTGCCTGACTACGACCTGGCGCGGCTCATACCCATGCCCAACCCCGCCGTCACCCGCGAGGCCGTCGTCGTCATTCCGGAGGCCGCAGGATGACCGGTTTTCTCAAACGCCTGCGCCGCGACCAGCGGGGCGGGGTCGGCGCCCTCTCGGTGCTGCTGGCCGTGCTCGTCATCACCGCGACCGCCGCCACGGTCGACGCCGCCTCGGTCGAATTCCGCGCCCGCGCGCTGCAGGGACTGGCCGACACCGCCGCCGTCTCGGCCGCCGGCGACCTGACCACCGCCGAGAGCACCGTGCGACGCGTGCTGAGCCTGAAGCAGTCCGGCGCGCGCATCGAACAGGTCGCCCTGGGCGAGTATCAGGCAAAGGCCGATGTCGCCGTGGCCGACCGCTTCAACCCCGAAGGGCCCGTTCCCGACGCCGTTCGCGTGGTGTTGCGCGAGGACGTGCCCCTGTTCTTCGGCTCCGTGCTCGGCATCGGGTCGGTGCGGGTGCAGAAGACCGCCGTGGCCATCCGCCCGGCGCGCGACGCCGCCGCCTTCTCCATCGGCTCGCGCTTGCTGACCCTGGACCCCCCGTTGGCCAACGCCATCCTGTCCCAGTTGATCGGACGCGAGATCAAGCTGACCGCCCTGTCCTATGACAACATGCTGGCCTCCAGCCTGGACGTCGACGACCTGCTGGACGAACTGGGCCGCGTCCTGTCCGCCGACGACCGCGAAAACCTGCTGACCCGCGACCTGTCGACCCGCCAACTGGTCGACGCCATGGCGAAGGGCACGACAGGCCCGACCAACCTGGCCCTGAAGAGCATCTCCGCCACGCTGGCCACCGGGCCGGACCGAAACCTGCGCCTCGGCTCCCTGATCAATGTCGCGTCGGGCGTGAAGGGCGACATCAGCGCCAAGGTTCCCGTCTGGGACCTGCTCAACGCCGCCCTGGGCGAGGCCGCCGGGCCGCAGACCATTGATCTGAACGCCGATGTCGACGGCCCCGTCACCGCCAAGGTCCGCCTGGCCGTCGGGGAACGCGAGCAGAAATCCCCCTGGCTGACCGTGGCCCGCGACGGCACGACCGTGGTGCGCACCGCCCAGGTCCGGCTGCATGTGGACGTCACCACCGCGAATCTGGCCGGCCTGGGTCGGGTCCACCTGCCGGTCTACGCCGAGGTGGCCAGCGGCAAGGCGGCCCTGACCTCCATCAACTGCCGCGAGGACAGTTTCGACGTCACCGCCCGGTCCGGCATCGCCAGCGTCGCCCTGGGCGAGATCGAGTCCTCGAAGCTGTCCGACTTCTCGCGCGACGCCGCCCTGTCGCCCGCCGCGATCCTGGATACCGCCGTCCTGAAGGTCCGCGCCGCCGCCCGCATCAATGTCGGCGATTCCGGCGACACCCGCCTGCGTTTCAACCGCGCCGACATCAACAGCCTGAAGGCCCAGACCATCGGCGCCAAGGGCATCCTCGGCTCGACCCTGACCAGCCTGGTGGCCAACGCCCATCTGGACGTCCAGGTGCTGGGGCTGCTGGGCGTCTCCCTGCCGGGGCTGCCCGCGACCCTGCGCGACATCCTGGCCGGGGTCGCCGCCCCGCTGGACAGCGTTCTGGAGGAGATCCTGAAGCTGGTCGGCGCCGGGATCGGCGAGGCCGACGTGCGCGCCGCGGGCCTGGAATGCGGCACCAAGGGCTCGCCGCCCACCCTCGCCGCCTGACCTCTTGCGCCCGCCCGAGGAGCCGCCCAACATCGGCGCATGACGGGGGCTCCCAAACCAAAGAGGCGGCGGCCGATCCTGACCGTCTTCCTGACGCTGATCGTGCTGCTGGTCGGGAGCGTGGCCCTGTACCGTTTCGTGCCGCCGCCCCAGACCTGGCTGATGACGGCCCGGCTGTTCGAGGGTTCCGGCCGGGACTACCGCTGGCGCTCGCTCGACGACATCTCGCCTCGTCTGGTCGAGGCGGTGATCGCCTCGGAAGACTCCACCTTCTGCGCCCACGCCGGCTTCGACATGAAGGCCATCGAGAAGGCGCTGCAGACCAACGCCAGGGCCGAGAAGCGCGGAAGCGGCCGCATCCGCGGCGGCTCCACCATCAGCCAGCAGACCGCCAAGAACGTCTTCCTGTGGCCGGGCCGGGACTGGATCCGCAAGGGGCTGGAGGCCGGCTACACCCTTCTGATCGAGACCACCTGGGGCAAGCGCCGGATCATGGAGGTCTATCTGAACGTCGCCGAATGGGGACCGGGGATCTACGGCGCCGAGGCCGCCGCGCGGCACTGGTACGGCAAGAGCGCCAAGGATTTGACCGCCCGCGAAGCCGCCCGCCTGGCCGCCATCCTGCCCAGCCCGCGCCGCTACAAGGCGGCGGCGCCCGGCCCCTATGTCCGTCGCCGCGCCTCGCGGGTCCAGGCGGCCATGGGCACGGTGCGGAACGAGGGCCTGGCGCGCTGCGTCCTTCGCTAGATCCGCACCGCTGACCGCTTGACGCCATCGGCCGGCGCGCGTCCCTTGTCGCCAAATCAGCGGCGGGAGGCCGCGAGGAGGAGCCTATGAAGCGTACCCTGATGACCGCGACCGCCGTCTGCGCGCTCGCCTTCGGCGTCGCCGCCTGCGCCGGCCTGAGCCACGCCGACAGCGCCGCCGCCCCGGCCGCGACCGATGCAGCCGCCCCGGCGTCCGCGACCCAGACCTGGCCCGTCACGACTGAAGGCGCCGCCGCCTTCGACGCCGCCGCCGAGACCCGGCTGGCCGCGCTGA
>NZ_JAHFPF010000282.1 GCF_023259385.1 Brevundimonas sp.
CCCGCCGGGCAGCACCGATCCCGGCTCGACCGAGTCCAGCAGGGCCCCGCCCTCCCGGTCCGCCAGCGATTCCTCCGCCATCTGGAAGGGCACGAAGGGCAGCACCGTCAGGCCGACCATGCCCCAGATCACATCCATGCCGATGTCGCGCTGCGGCGCGCCCTGATGGACGATCGGCGCGCACAGGCTGGTCACGGACAGGTCGGCGGGCGGCGCGGGCAGCCGCCCCAGCACCGCAAGGCCGTCGGACAGCGGCAGGCGTCCCATCGCGACCGTCATCGGCGAGTACGGCTTGGGCGCGAACACCAGCGCCTCCACCCCTTCACGGGTCGCGGGCTGGTTCCCGCCGGTCCGGCGCGGGACGGGCGCCTCAGGATGCACGGCGACCAGCACCCCGTCCTCGAACACGAACCAGCCCCGACTGCGGCGCATCAGCTCGGCGCGCGGATTGGCGTCGGGCTCCCCCGCCAGCGGGACTTCGGGGAAGCCGGTCACGCAGACGCCGCCCTCCGGCCAGGCGCGGTGGAAGCGTTTGGCGGGATAGATGTCGACCGCCCGCCCGTCCTCGACGATGCGCACGGCCTCGGATGGGTCGACCGCGGCGGGCGCACCGAGGATCACCGCCACATCGCCCGGCGTATGGCCCAGCAGATCCGATACCGCCACGCGGGTGGTCGTCGGCTCCTGGGCCTGGATCACGCCGATCAGGGCCAGGGCGACGAGACTCATTTCTTGTTCAACGCCACCAGGAAGACCTCGGCGCTGTCCTTCCGGCTGGAAGCCGGCTTGACGTATTTCACCGTCTCGAATTCCTCGCGCAGCCGGGCCAGCACCCCGCCGGCGTCGCCGCCCTGGAAATTCTTGGATACGAAATGCCCGCCCGGCCTGAGCGTCCGGATGGCGAAGTCGGCGGCGATCTCGATCAGGGCGATGATCTTCAGGTGGTCCGTCTGCCGGTGCCCGACGGTATTGTGGGCCATGTCCGACAGCACCAGGTCCGGCGCCCCGCCCAGCAGGTCCATCATCTGCTGATCGACGCCCGGATGGGTGAAGTCGGCCTGGATCATGATCGCGCCCGGCACCGGCTCGACCGGCAGCAGGTCGACCCCGACCACCGAGGTCGCGCCGCGCTTGACCGCCACCTGCGCCCAGCCCCCCGGGGCCGCGCCCAGGTCGATCACCCGGCTGCCCTGACGGATCAGGCGGAACCGGTCGTCGATCTCGATCAGCTTGAACGCCGCCCGGCTGCGCCAGCCCTCGGCCCGCGCCTTCTCGGACCATTTGTCCGACAGCTGGCGCTTGATCCACTGCTGGCTGGACATCGACTTGGTGTCCGCCGTCTTCATCTTGGTGCCCATGCCGCGCCCGGCCGCGGTCCCGCCCGAGGGCGGCTTTACCATGCGGCGGCGTTCAGGCTTGGGCTCTTCGTCGGACATCACAGGGCTATGCCCGTCTGGCCGGCGGTTGGAAACAGACCAACAATAGTCCATATTCCATCCACGCAAAGGAGGCGTGGATGGATATCTCTGTGAGCGACGCGAAAGGTCAGCTGACGGAACTCGTGCGACTCGCCGAGGAGGGCGAGGAGGTTATTCTGACCCGCCACGGCAAGCCCGTCGCTCGAGTCGAAGCCATTAGCGCGCCTCGCGCGAAGGATCGGCGCGCCGTCATGGAAGCCGTCAGGCGGCAGGCTCCGCCCAAGGGATTGAACGACGTCAGCGCGGCGCGAAGTCAGGACTTCCTCTACGACGAGGACGGTCTACCGCGGTGATTGTCGTCGATACGTCTGCGTTGATCGCCATCTTGCTGGACGAGGAACAAGCGACCGCGTGTATGGAGGCTATCGATCAGGCGCCGCGCGTCGTCATTTCCGCAGGAACTCTGGCGGAGACCTTGATCGTCTCCTCTGGCCGAGGGTTTCGGGATCGCATGGCGCGAATGATTGAGGATCTCGACCTCGAGATCGCCCCCGTGACGGCGGCGGCGGCCCAACGCGCCAGCGCCGCCTATGAGGTCTTCGGCAAGGGCTATCACCGCGCACGACTGAACTTCGGCGACTGCTTCGCCTATGAGGCGGCCAAGACGCGCGGATGGCCGCTGCTCTTTGTCGGCAATGATTTCGCCTACACCGATATTTGCTCCGCCCTGCCCTCAACCCCGACAGGTGTCATGTCCGGTGATCTTTTTGGACGGGACGAACTGCCTCGCCAGATCGAGCGTCTCTTTTTTGGCCTCATGCTGCCCGACCCGGCGGCGAGATCGGCGATCGAAGTTCTGGCGGAATCGCGGGACGAACACAGCCTGCGCGGACGCCCCATCCGCGAGGACCGCCTGCACGTCACGTTGATCCACGTCGGCGACTATCAAGGAATGCCGCCGCTGTCGGTCATCGAGGCTCTCAAACAAGCTGGCGAAAGCCTTGCCCCCGCCGCCTTCGACCTCGCTTTCGACAAGGTGTCCAGCTTCTCCGGCGCTCCTGGCAAGCATCCCCACGTGTTGCTAAGCGACAGAGGCGTCGAAGCGCTCAGGGCCTTCCGCGCCGATCTTTTCACCGCCGTCATCCGCCAGGGCGTGAAGCCCCTGTCCCGCCAAGACTTCAATCCTCACGTCACCCTGTCCTACGGTGACCGCCGCCTTCCCGAGCGGCCGATCCGCCCCATCGCCTGGCGGCCGGACGAGTTCCTGCTCATCCACAGCGAGGTCGGGCGGTCGATCTATCATACGCTCGGGCGCTGGCCGCTGCGTTGACGCTTTGCCTGCGGGCCTCGCCGCCTATATGAGCAGGCGAAACTCTAACTGGAGCGCGCCCGAATGGCCGAAACCCTCACCCTCACTCTCGACAACGGCGATGGCGCCGGCGGCGACGTGGTCATCAAGCTGCGCTCGGACCTGGCCCCCAACCACGTCAAGCAGATCACCGAACTGGCCGAAGAAGGCTTCTACGACGGCGTCGTCTTCCACCGCGTGATCCCGGGCTTCATGGCCCAGGGCGGCGATCCGACCGGCACCGGCACCTCGGGCTCCAAGAAGCCGAACCTGAAGCAGGAGTTCTCGGCCGAGCCGCACGTCCGCGGCGCCGTCTCCATGGCCCGCACCTCCGACCCGAACAGCGCCAACTCGCAGTTCTTCATCGTCTTCGACGACGCGACCTTCCTGGACAAGCAGTACACCGTCTGGGGCAATGTCATCGAGGGCATGGAACACGTCGACGCCCTGCCCAAGGGCGAGCCGCCGCGCTCGCCGGGCAAGATCGTCAAGGCCACGGTGGCCTGATCAAACAAAAGGGCCGCTCGAAAGAGCGGCCCTTTTTCTATTCGATCTCCACGACCTCGACCCGCGGCCCGTTCAGGACCAGGGCGATCTCGCCGCGCTTCAGCTTCAGCGCATCCTCGCCGAACAGCTGGCGGCGCCAGCCCTTCAGGGCGTCGACGTCGGCGTCGTCGCTCAGGGCGATCTTCTCCAGATCGGCGACGTTGGCGATCAGCTTGGTGGCCACGCCCGCATTGTCGCTCTTGGCCTTCAGCAGCACCTTCAGCAGCTCGACCACCGACGGCGGGGCCGGCTGGTTGTGCGCCGGACGCTCCAGCTTGGGCGCATGCGCCTCCGGATCGGCCATGACCCGCTTCAGCTCGGCGCTGAGCTCCTGCCCCAGCCGCGAGGCGCCGAAGCCCTTGGGCACCGAACGCAGGCGGTTGAAGGCGTCCGGATCGGTCGGGGCCTGGGCGGCGATCTCGTCGATCGCCTCGTCCTTCAGGATGCGGCCGCGCGGCTGGTCGCGCTCCTGCGCCGCCCGCTCGCGCCACACGGCGGCGGCGACGAAGGGGGCCAGGTATTTGGCAGAGAATTTCTTCGGCTTCAGGCGTTTCCACGCCTTCTCCGGATCGGTGTCGTACAGGGCCGGGTCGGTCAGGTCGCCCATCTCGGCCATCACCCAGTCCAGACGGCCGTCCTTCTGCAGGCGGTCGCGCAGCTTGGGATACAGGGCCGCCAGGTGGGTCACGTCGCCGAGCGCATAGACCAGCTGCGCGTCGGACAGGGGCCGGCGGGCCCAGTCGGTGAAGCGGCTGCCCTTGTCGACTTCCTGGCGCAGCATCTGGCGGACCAGGGCCTCATAGGAGACCTGATCGCCGAAACCGGCGGCCATGGCGGCGACCTGGGTGTCGAACATCGGCTTGGGCATGGCGCCCAGCTTGACGAAGATCTCCACGTCCTGCCGGGCGGCGTGGAAGACCTTGAGAATCGATTCGTCGCGCATCAGGGCCAGGAACGGCTCCAGATCGAGCCCCTCGGCCAGCGGATCGATGATCGCGGCG
>NZ_JAHFPF010000283.1 GCF_023259385.1 Brevundimonas sp.
AGTCCGGCGTCTATGATCTGTCCGTCTCTGGCGGGCTGGTGACGGCCGACCCCACCCTGATCTCCCGCCGCCTCGGCATCCAGCGCCCGCAGAACTACTCAGCCGAGATCTCGGAAGGCAGCTGGTCGGGGCAGTTGGCGATCTCCTACGAGGTCACGCCCGACATCCTGCCCTATTTGAGCTACGCGAAAGGCTTCAAGTCGGGCGGCATCAACATGTCCGGCCTTCCCACGACGGCCGCCGGCCTGCCCGCCGAGGTCCGGCCCGAGGAGGTCACGACCTGGGAGCTGGGCCTGATGACCCAGGCCTTCGACCGGCGCCTGACCGCCAACCTCGCCGCCTACTACACCGACATCACGGACTTCCAGGCCAACGTCGTCGACGCCGGCCCCGGCGCATTGCGCGGCTATCTGGCCAATGTCGAGAAGGTCGAGATCCGGGGCGTCGAACTGGACCTGACCGCCCATCCCAACGAATTCCTCGATCTCTACGCCAATGTGGCCTGGACCGACGGGGAGTACACGTCGTTCAGGAACGGGCCCTGCCCGCTGGAGCTGATCGGGGCTTCCACCGCCGCCTGCGATCTCAGCGGCAAGGAACTGCCCGGCGTCTCGCCGTGGGCGCTGGCCTTCGGCGGCGAACTGCATGGACCCGGCTCGGTCCTGGGTCTGTCGGGCGAGGTCTTCGCCGGCGCCGACGCCAGCTATCGCTCGACCTACAACTCGGACGCCGCCGTATCCCGCTACACCGAGATCGAGGGCTACGGCCTGCTGAACCTGCGCGCCGGCTTCCGGTCCGACAACGGCTGGGAGGCGTCCGTCTTCGTCAAGAACGCCCTGGACGAGGAGTATCTCCAGTTCGTCAGCGTCCAGACCGGCAACTCGGGCCTCGTCATCGGCAATCCGGGCGACGAGCGCACGATCGGCGTCACCGTCAGGGCGCGCTACTGAAGCAGGACGATGCGCCCGGCCTCCATCCGGTAGGTCACGCCCGTTCGGTCGAACAGGCGGGCGATCAGGATCGAGGGGTCGGGCGCGCCGGTATCCAGCAGCGCGTCGATCTCGCGCCGGACGTCCGGATCGCCGGAGACCTGCAGCAGGGCGTTCAGCCACTCTTCCCGGGTCAGGATGCTGTCCTCGCGGTTGGCGTCGATCAGGGGCTTCAGGAAGTCGAACCAGTCGCCGCCGGTCGCCTGCTTCTGCGCGCCCTCGGCGGCCATAGCGAAGACAGCCCCGCAGGCGTAGTTGGCGCGGTGCTCGCCCCGCTGAGCGGCCGAAACGACCGGCTCGTCGGCGAGCTGGGCGCAGTCGTCGACCTCCTTCTGCAGCTCCCGCATCGTGTCGAAGGTCGGATCGAGGGCCGCGGAGGCGCGGATCGCGCTCAGGTCCGCCCCGCCTTCCGTGATCCAGGCGTCGCGCCGGGCCTCGTAGCGCACGGTCTGGCCCAGCCAGAAATGCGCGCTCTCATGGCCGATGAACCAGCGGGCGCGGTCGCTCATCAGCTTGGTCGGCTCCATCACGCCCGTGCCCTGGAAGGCCATGATGATCAGGCCGGGCAGGACGCTGCCGCCCATGCTGGTCATGCCGGGCGTCGGGCCGTCCCAGCCGACCATGATGGTGGGCTTGTCGGTCTGGCCAGGTCCCAGGCGCCGGGCGTAGTACTCGGCCATGCGGGGGGCGAAGCCGGCGATCTCGGCGCTGATCCAGCCGGGAAGCTGCGGATCGATCACGGTGGCCAGGCGCGGGCTGTCGACCAGCGCCATCTGACCGAACAGGACATAGGTCCCCTGGCCGCTTGAGGTCGCCTCGGCCCGCCGCTCACCGTTGATCAGCACCGGTCCAGCCCTGTCGCGCCAGCGGATGAGGGCGTCCTGGCTCTCGAACTCCGCCTCGTTGAGGTCCTCCGGCAGGGCGCGGGCCGCTTCAACGGAGGCCAGGGGGAAGACGTCGAAATGGCCGCTGTAGAGCGCCGCCGAGCCGTCGGTGAAGACGATGGCCGGGTTGTAGTCGGCCTGCAGGTTCTGCGAGGCCGGACGCATGACGATCCGGATGCGGCGCGGCACGGGGCCGCCGCCCGTGGCGCGTAGGATGTCGAGATGGCCCTGCCGCTCCAGGATCACGCCCGGCGTCTCGATGGTCCACTGGACCGGCCGCCACGAGCCGCGGCCGTCGATGTCCAGCGCCGAGCGGATGAAGGCCCAGACCGGGGCGTCGGATGGCAGGACGTAGTCGGCGGTCCAGCGGTCGCCGTCGCGGGTCACGGTCACCTGCGGCGCGGCGGCCTCGGCGACGGCGGAGGCGGGCGCGCCGCCTGCGGTGGCGCAGGCGGTCAGGCCCAGTGTGAGCGCCGCGATGGCGGCCATGGTGGTCAGACGCATTCGGCGCTCCCCGTTCAAGCACATCCTGCCCCGTGGCCGCGGCAAGCGTCAGCTTAAGTTTTGGTCACGCTTGGGACCGCTCGAGGGCGCGCTGGGCAGCCTGCAGCTCACCGGCCATCACGGCCTTCAGCCGGGCCGGCTGGATGATCTCCACCTGCTCGCCCCAGGTGAACAGGTGCCAGGCCAGTTCGCGCATGCCCGAGGCGCGGAAGCGGACCACGACCGAGCCGTCCGGCTGGTCCTCGACGTCCTGGGTCGGGTGCCAGCGCCAGCCCCGGGCCTCCGGCGCCCCTTCCGGCGTGATCTTCAGCACCACGTCCTCGATCGCGTCCTGATAGATGCCGAAGGATTGGCCCGCGAAGACCTGCAGGTCGAAGTCGGCGGGGGGCGTGGCCACGCCCGGCTCGGCCTTGACCGCGCTCATCCGGTCCAGGCGGAAGGTCTTGATGGCCCCGCCGTCCGGCTCGGCGGCGACCAGGTAGTTGGCGCGGCCGAACATCAGGCCGCAGGGGGTCATGACGCGGCGCCGCGCCTCGGCGCCCGGGCGGCTGTAGATGAAACCCAGGGGCTGGCCGGCCAGCACGGCCCGCCGCACCTCCGCCAGCACCACTTCGTCGGCCGAGGCGCGCGGCCCGGCCTGCACGGCCAGGGTCTCGGCCCGCACCAGCGCCTCGAGATCCGGGGCCAGCCGGTTCAGGGTGGTCGAGCGCACCGCCGACTTCAGCTTGCGTTCCAGCCCCTCCAGCGAATTGGCTCGGGACGGTTCGCCGGTGGCGCGCAGCCCCTGCGCCGCCTTGCTGAGCTCGACCAGTTCCTCGGCCGTCGGGGCCTGTTCGAAGGCCGACAAGCCGCCGCGGATGCGCCAGCGCTTGTAGGGCGGGTCCGAGACCTCCTCGGTCTGGGGAAACAGCACCAGCACGGCGTCGCGCAGCCGCTCGGCGGTCCGCCGGGCGCTGTCGGTCTCACGCATCATGTCCTCAAGCGTCAGGCCTTCGGCGCTGGCCGCCATCCGCCGCGCGAGGTCCAGAACCATAGCCGCCTTGTCGAATCTCATGAGCGCCAGAAACCATACGTCCAAAAATGACGCAACGCTGTCTTACAACACAATCATCGACAGCGACACCGCTTCACGGAGTTTCCAAATGGCCCGCGCCTTCGCCCCCGCCGCCCAGATCGCCGCCAGCCGCTACCTGATCGTTCCGTGCGAGGCCGAAGCTGGCCTGGCCGTCATCTGGGACCGTCTGGAAGAACAGGTGATCGACGTGATCGACGCCCGCTCCTCGGCCCGCTACGCCGACGAGGACGCGCTGTGGGACGAGGCCCGCCCGGTCTTCGATCCCGCCGCCGATTTCCGCATGGCCGCCTGAGGACGGCTCAGGCCGCCTTCGGCTTGGTCCAGCGGTCGATCAGACGTTGGGCCGGCGCTTCCACCAGGCGATGCGCCAGCACGGCCAGGACCACGATCAGGCCGAACAGGGCGATGGCGAACAGGTCGTTCAGCCACGGCGAGCCGAAGTCGATGCGTCGTCCGCCGGGCAGCCAGTCCAGCTTGCGGCCGATGATCAGCATGACCACCAGCACGAACATGTGCACCATGTAGATGGCGAAGGACCACCGCCCGAGGGTGACCAGAGGCTTGGCGTCCAGCAGGCGCGACAGGGCGCCCTCCTCGCCCGCGAAGACCCAGACCGCGAACACGAACAGCAGGGTCACCAGCACCGTCACCGGCCCCGTGGCGAAGCCGATGAAGGCGCAGACCGCCAGCACGGTCGCGATCTCCAGCGCCGTCGCCGCCCCGCCTTTCAGGCGCGGGATCCGGGTCCAGGCTCCCTGCAGCAGGCACCCCAGGAAGAAGCCGTACACCGCCCGCGGGAAGGCCAGGTCGTGGGTGGTGTTCATCCAGCGCGGAGCCAGGGTCA
>NZ_JAHFPF010000284.1 GCF_023259385.1 Brevundimonas sp.
TCGCCGGTCTTGAGGTCGTAGACGACGGTGGTCGTGCCGCCGGGCAGGACCTGGCCGTTCTTGTAGGTGTCATAGGCCTTGGAGGCGTCGACCCGGCCCAGACGCTCCTGCCGGTAGCCGCCGGGGCCCCAGTTGCGGTGCGCCCGCGACGAGCCCTTGAGCTCGTGGTTTCGGACCAGCGCCACCTGCGTGCCGGACAGGGCGAAACAGCCCATGCCGTCGAACTGGCCGGGGACCAGCAGGCCGTCGTCCATGGTCTCGCCGCCCTGGGAGACGACGGTGTAGGAGAAGCCCTCGGGCAGGTCGAACAGGCCGTTCGGATCGGGCCGCAGCGGACCATAGCCCTCGACCTCGTTGACATAGGTGTCGGCGGTCGCCGCCTGGGCCGAGGCCTGACGGGCCAAGCCAGTGAAGGCGAGGGCGGCGGCGCCCGTGGTCAGGACGCCGCGACGGTCGATAGGCATGAGGCTGGCACTCCGGTGACAGGAACTGCCGCGCTTATGCCGGGCGTCGGTCAGGGTTCTGTGACAGCGAGCGCGGCGGATCGTCCCGGCGGTCATCCGGGCCGACAAACGGCGGCAAAGGCCGCGCATTGATGCGGTATTTTAATACCGTTTAAGTTTTCTCATTATTTTACAATGAGATGATGCGATGTGGGTGCACAAACCGGCATTGACCCCGCGCCGGGCTTCCTCTATCAGCGCGCCTTCCGTTCACCGGTCCCGCCGGAGAACACCCGTTTCGCCCGTCTCCCAAGGACTCCTCGTTATGCTGAAGAGCACTACGGCTTCGCTGAAGCCGGCCGAGGTCACGAAGAAATGGATCCACATCGACGCTGAAGGCGTCGTGGTGGGCCGTCTCGCGACCTTCATCGCCAACCGTCTGCGCGGCAAGCACCGCGGTGACTACACCCCGCACGTCGATTGCGGCGACTATGTCATCGTGACCAACGTCGACAAGGTCGTCTTCACCGGCAAGAAGAACACCGACAAGATCTACTACCGCCACACCGGTCACCCGGGCGGCGTCAAGTCGACGACCCCGGAGAAGGTTCTGGGCGGCCGCTTCCCCGAGCGCGTGCTCGAGAAGGCCGTCGAGCGCATGCTGCCGAAGGAAAGCCCGCTGGCCCGCAAGCAGATGACGCACCTGCGTCTGTTCGCCGGCGCCGCGCACAGCCACGAAGCCCAGTCGCCCGAGACGATCGACTTCGCGTCGGCCTCTCCCAAGAACACCCGGAGCGTCTGAGCATGACCGACGTCACCAACGACACCGCCACCGGCTTCGACGCCCTGAAGGGCCTCGGCACTCCGGGCGTGGGCGAAGAGCACCCCGTCTACGTCCAGAAGCTGGACGCCCAGGGCCGCGCCTACTCGACCGGCAAGCGCAAGAACGCGATCGCCCGCGTCTGGGTGAAGCCGGGCACCGGCAAGTTCACCATCAACGGCAAGGACCAGGAGCAGTACTTCGCTCGTCCCGTGCTGCGCATGATGATCGCCCAGCCGCTGGTCGTCACCGAGCGTGAAACCCAGTTCGACGTGGTCTGCACCGTCGAAGGTTCGGGCCTGTCGGGCCAGGCCGGCGCCATCCGCCACGGCCTGTCGCACGCCCTGACGCACTACGAGCCGGAACTGCGCAAGGTCCTGAAGCCGCACGGCTTCCTGACCCGCGACAGCCGCGTCGTCGAGCGCAAGAAGTACGGCCGCGCCAAGGCTCGCCGTTCGTTCCAGTTCTCGAAGCGCTAAGCCGTTTCATTACGGGTTGGATGGGGGCGCTTCGGGAAACCGGAGCGCCCTTTTTCTTTGGGACTCGCTGGAGAGCGCCATGTACGCCTTCCCCTCTGCAGACAGACTGGCTTTTCTAATCGAAGAGCCCGCGCGGCTGATTCAGATCGCCGTCAACGCGACCTCGTTGCGCTTCGTTTTCGACAACGGGTGTTATGTCGATGCCGGTTTGAACGTCGGCTATGTCAGGCCCGATGGCTCAAGCGTTGCGTACGACAAGGAATGGTTCGTCGAGAAGCCGATCGAATTCCATGCGCTGATCGACCAGAAAGCTGTTTCGGTGGAGGCAAGCGACCTCGAAATGCGGATCGGGTTCGGGAACGGCGCGGCGCTGCTTATCTACACTGACATCGGCCCCTATGAGGCGGTCGCCGTGATCAAGCGCGGCGGCCCGGAGTTCTATCTGTGACCCACACCATCTTCATCGACGGCGAGGCGGGCACCACGGGGCTCGAGATTCGCGAGCGGTTGGAAACGCGCCCGGATCTGGACTTGATCCTGCTGGGCGACCGCCGCCGGGACGTCGAGGCGCGGCGCGAGGCGCTGAACGGCGCCGACGCGGTGATCCTGTGCCTGCCCGACGACGCGGCCATCGAGGCGGTGTCGATGATCGAGAACCCTGCGGTGCGGGTGATCGACGCTTCGACCGCCTACCGGGTCGATCCCGACTGGACCTATGGCTTCGCCGAGATGGCGCCGGGCCAGCGCGAGGCCATCGCCGCCTCGACGCGGGTGTCGAACCCGGGCTGCTATCCGACCGGCCTGATCGGCCTGGTGCGTCCGCTGGTGTCGGCGGGGATCGTGCCGGCGGGCTGGCCGGTGACGGTCAATGCGGTCAGCGGCTACTCCGGCGGCGGCAAGGCCATGATCGCCGAGTTCGAGGGCGGCGGGGCCGAGGCCTATCGCGCCTATGGCCTGACGCTGAAGCACAAGCATGTACCGGAGATGACCAGGCATACCGGGCTGGAGCGCAAGGTGCTGTTCGCGCCCGCCGTCGGGTCGTACCGGCAGGGGATGCTGGTCGAGGTTCCGCTGCACCTGTCGGCCCTGCCGGGCTCGCCCTCCGTCGAGGTGGTGCACGGCGCCCTGGTCGAGGCCTATGCCGGTCAACGCTTCGTCGAAGTCGCCTCGCTGGAAGAGACCGAGGCCATGACCGGGATCGACCCGGAGGGGCTGAACGGCACCAACCGGATGCGGCTGCATGTGTTCGGCGACCGGGGCGGGGAGCAAGCCCGGCTGGTCGCCCTGCTGGACAACCTCGGCAAGGGCGCATCCGGCGCGGCGGTGCAGAACCTGAACCTGATGCTGGGACTGGATGAAGCCGCCGGGCTGACCTGACGATGGGGGAGGGGTTGCATCTGCGTCGGGCCTCCCGACGTATCAATGTCATGACCCAGACCCGCAGAGCCCTGTTCCTGACCGCCGGCGCTGCGGCGCTGAGTGCGTGCGCGCCGGAAGTCGCCGATGCCTCGGAGGCGCAGTACGCCAACTCGCCCTTCCGGCGGATCACCGACGCCCAGTGGCGGGCGCGGCTGCCGGCGCTCAGCTATCAAGTGCTGCGCCACGAGGGCACCGAGCGGCCGGGGACCAGTCCGCTGAATGAGGAACACCGGCGCGGGACCTTCGTCTGCCGGGGTTGCGAACTGCCGCTGTTCCGCTCGGAGTGGAAGTTCGACAGCGGCACCGGCTGGCCCAGCTTCACCCGGGTGATGGCCGCCAATGTCGGGATCAAGCGGGACTATGCGCTGGGCATCCCGCGCACCGAATATCACTGCGCCCGCTGCCTGGGGCATCAGGGCCATGTGTTCGACGACGGCCCCGCGCCGACGGGCAAGCGCTACTGCAACAACGGCGTGTCGCTGATCTTCCAGCCCGCCTAGGTTTGCGGGGCGGCGTCGACCGCCTCGACCACCTGGCGGATGAAGGCGCGGCGGGCGGCGCTGTGGGACCGGCCCGTGGCCTCCGGCCAGGCGGACAGCAGGACGATGACCAGCCGGCGCTCGGGATCGACGCGGATCGTCTGGCCGAAGATGCCGTAGGCGGCGAAGATCCCGTCGTCCTGGGTCCACCACTGGAAGCCGTAGCCCTCGCCGGGATCGCCGGTCTCGGCCTGTTTGGTCACGGCCTGGGCGAACCAGTCGTCGGGAACGATGCGCTCGCCGCCCAGTTCGCCGCCGTCCAGCGCCATCAGGCCGATGCGGCCCCAGTCGCGCAAGGTGGCCGAGACGCAGCAGCCGCCCATCTCGCGCCCGCCCTGGTCCAGCGCCCAGAAAGCGTCCGCCTGCATGCCCGCGCGCGACCAGAGGCGCTCGGACAGAAGCTGGGCCAACGGACGACGCTCGGCGGCGGCGACCAGGGTTCCGATCAGATTGGTCTCGCCGGTGGAGTAGTTCCAGTGCGTGCCCGGAGGATGGGCGCGGGGCAGGCGGGCCATGTAGGTGACGACCGGATCGCGCCCGTCGAAGGCCGGTTCCTGCAGGAAGCGGGCGACGTCGGAGTTCGGATCCGAATAATC
>NZ_JAHFPF010000285.1 GCF_023259385.1 Brevundimonas sp.
CTGGACCGGCCTGTTCCGGCCCGGCGAGCGGGTGCGGCTGCGCATCATCAACGCCTCGGCCATGTCGATCTTCAACGTCCGCATCCCCGGCCTGCCGATGACGGTGGTCCAGGCCGATGGCGAGAACGTGCGCCCGATCGAGATCGACGAGTTCCAGATCGCCGCCGCCGAGACCTATGACGTCATCGTCCAGCCGACCGAGGACCGCGCCTACACCATCGTGTCGGAAGCCATCGACCGCTCGGGCATGGGCCGCGCGACCCTGGCACCGCGTCTGGGCATGACCGCCGAGGTTCCGCCGCTGCGCGAGGTTCCCAACCTGACCATGAAGGACATGGGTATGGGGGACATGGGCGGCATGAGCGGAATGGATCACGGGGCCATGGGCGCCCAGTCGGGCGGAGCGATGGCCGGAATGGACCACGGGGCCATGACGGGCGCGCCCGGCGCGGCCATGGCGGGCATGGATCACGGGACCATGGCCCCACAGGCCCCCGCCGGGACGATGTCCGGCATGGACCACGGCTCCATGTCCGGCATGAACATGCGCGATCCGGAGAACGCCCCGCCCGACATGGCGGTGGGGGTGGGCGTCGACGCAGTCGCGATGGCGCCGGCCAATCGCATGGGGGAGCGGCCGATCGGCTTGCAGGACGTGCCGCATCGCGTCCTCGTCTACACGGACCTGGTGTCGCTCGCGCCCAACAAGGATCAGCGCCCGCCGTCGCGGACGATGGAGATTCACCTGACCGGCAACATGGAGCGGTTCATGTGGGGCTTCGACGGCCGCAAATTCAGCGAGCTGGTCGAGCCGATCCGGTTCGAGCGGGACGAGCGGGTGCGCGTGACCCTGGTCAACGATTCCATGATGGCGCACCCGATCCACCTGCACGGCCATTTCTTCGAACTGGTCACTGGCGGCCCGGCCGGCCACCAGCCGCTCAAGCACACCGTCAACGTGCCGCCCGGCGGCAAGGTCAGCTTCGACCTGACCGCGGACAATCCGGGCGACTGGGCCTTCCACTGTCACCTGTTGCTGCACATGCATGCGGGGATGTTCAACGTCGTCACGGTCCGTCCGATGGAAGGAGCCGCATCGTGAAGACGTCGGTCGCCATTCTTCCCCTGATCCTCGCGGCGGCTTCCGCGGCGGCGGGGACACCGGCGCTGGCGCAGAGCCACGCCGGACATGCCATGCCCGCGCCGGTTCGCCAGGCGCTTCCGGAGGGCTGCGTCGCTCGGGGCTCCCCCACCGCCGACGCATCCCGGATAGGCATGCCCGGAGCGCCGACGTGCCCGACGGGCGCCGTGCCCGCCCGCCTGCCGGCTGCGGCCATGCCGGCGGGGCACGACATGTCGACGATGGGCCAGACCCAGCCCGCTCCGGCGATGCCGGCGGGGCACGACATGTCGACGATGGGCCAGACCCAACCGGCTCCGGCCGCGGCGTCCCCACATGCCGGCCACGACATGTCTACCATGGGCCAGACCCAGCCCGCTCCGGCCGCCGCGTCCCCTCATGCCGGCCACGACATGTCCACTATGGGCCAGACGCCGGCCTCGGCGATGCCGGCGGGGCACGACATGTCAACCATGGGCCAGCCCCGGCCCGCTCCGGCGATGCCCGCCGGTCAAGACATGTCGACCATGGGCCAGGCCCAGCCGGCTCCGGCGATGCCGGCGGGCCACGATATGTCGACGATGGGCCAGACGCCGACTCCGGCGATGCCGGCCGGCCACGACATGTCGACGATGGGCCAGACGCCGACTCCGGCGATGCCGGCGGGCCACGATATGTCGACGATGGGCCAGACGCCGACTCCGGCGATGCCGGCCGGTCACGACATGTCCACCATGAGCCAGACGCCGGCGGGCCACGACATGTCCGGAACGGCCATGCCGCCCGACGTCCCGACCAGCGCGAACAATCCGGGACGTCCGCCGGAAACGCCGGCTCCGGCGGGCGCGACAAGCGGGCCGACCCACGCCGCCGACCAGCTGTTCGACCCTGCCGAAATGGCGGCGGCCCGCGCCCAGCTGCGGATCGAGCACGGAGACGCGCGCACGACGGCGGTCGTCATCGACCAGCTCGAAGCGACCTTTGGCGACGACGAGGAAGGCTACGCCTGGGACGCCCAGGGCTGGGCCGGCGGCGACATCAACCGCTTCTGGTGGAAGTCGGAAGGGGAAGGCGCCTTCGACGGCGAGGTCGAGGAGGCCGAGATTCAGGCCCTCTACAGCCGGGCGTTCCGACCCTTCTTCGACTTCCAGACCGGCCTGCGGCAGACTTGGCGACCCGAAGGCGACCGGACCGATCTGGTCGTCGGCGTCCAGGGCCTGGCGCCCTACTGGTTCGAGGTCGACGCGGCGGCCTTCCTGTCCAACAAGGGCGAACTCACGGCGAGGGCGGAGGCTGAATACGATCAGCGGATCACCAACCGCTGGATCGTCCAGCCCCGGGCCGAGGTGGTGGTGTCGGCGGAGGACATCCCGGAACTGCGGATCGGGTCCGGCCTGTCGTCGCTCCAGATCGGGGCGCGGCTGCGGTACGAGTTCCGCAAGGAGTTCGCGCCCTATGTCGGCGTGGAATGGACCAGGAGCTTCGGCAATACGGCGGACTTCCTGGAAGCCGACGGCCGAAGCACCGAGGACACCCGGCTGGTCGTCGGCATTCGAGCCTGGTTCTAGCGACGGCCGGCGGCGGGTTCTCGTTTTGATGCTGGCGTCCGCAAAGGGAACGGGCGAGTCGGCTGTTGGGACACCCCGCCCACGATCCGGGCGTCACTATAACCGGTCTCTTGGTCCGGCCGGTGGCCCGCTCGGTGCCCTCCATTGACGGCAACGCGGCAGATTCGGGCGGTTTTGATCGATCTGGATGACACCCTGATCTCGGCCTACCGCCGCCCGGATCTGGCGTGGCTGTGCGTCTGCCAGGCGTTTCAGACCCAGCTTGCGACCTTGATCCCGACTTTGCGGCGCACGCCCTGACGGAGACGGGGCGAGCCTTCTGGAGCGATCCGGGAAGCCACGCCGTGGGCCGCGCGGACCCCAGGGGAGCCCGGCGCATCATCGCGGCCAAGGCCTTCGAGGGTCTCCGCCGCGACGGGCATACAACGCCTTCCAACGAAGTCACCGAACGCATCGCCGAGGCCTTCAGCCTTCATCGCGACCAGCACATGCGACTCGAGCCCGGCGCTGAGGCTATGTTGATCCAGCTGCGGGATGCCAATTATCGGCTGGCGCTTCTCACCAACGGCGCCGGTCCACCGCAGCGCGCCAAGATCGAGCGTTTCGGTCTGGCTTCGCATTTCGACCATATCCAGATTGAAGGCGAGGTCGGCGTCGGCAAGCCTCATCCCGCTGCGTTCAGGCGAGTGTTCGCGGCCTTGGGCGTCGATCCGCCCGAGGTTTGTGTCGTCGGCGACAGTCTGGATTGGGACATTCGCCCGGCGAAGGCGCTGGGTTGTTTCACAATCCGATACGCGCCGGAGGCTGACGAAGCCGTCGGACGCGGTTCAAGCGACGCTGACGTCGTGGCCCCTACCCTTGTCGGCCTGGCGACTGTGGTCGGGAACCTTGGTTCACACCCCGGCCGGCTGAACCGCGCCGATCACGGATCGCCGCGCGCCGACTGAGGGCAGGGCGTAAGAGAATCGCTGGCTCCCAAGCTGGGGAGACGACAGCTCGTCCGACCACGGAAAAACGCCGCGCAGCAAGCTGCGCGGCGTTTCCTCACGTCGGTTTCGGCCCCTCAGGAGGCGGGAGGCCGTCTCCTCAGTGAACCATGAAACGGACGACGCCGTTCATCTGGTGGCCGTCGGCGCCCTTGGCGGTCCAGGCGGCGGAATAGGACCCGGGGGCGAGGGCGGGGAGCGGCGCGCTGACCGTGGTGGCCGGCGGCGCGTCGGCGGATACAGCCACATCGACGGACTGCTCTGCGGGACCCGTCAGCCTGAGCGACGTCAGGACCATCGCGTGCGGAAAGGTCGCCGCGAAGGCCGTCGGGGCGGCGGCGAGCATGGCGTTGTCCGCCGGCGTCGTGACGACGCCGCTGGCCGGCGCCTGCATGGCGGCGTGATCCTGCGCTGACATTCCCGCGTGTGAGTGACTCTGGGCCTCGGCGAGCGAGACGGGGGCCAGCGCCGCCAGAGCGGCGAGGCCGACGAGGATTGAACGGTTCATGGAAATACTCCTGATGCTTACGCGCGCTATTGCTTGGGCGGCATGGTCATGCCGTCCATCTTCGACATGTCATGGCCGGCCATCGGATCGGCGGGCGGCTGCGTCGGG
>NZ_JAHFPF010000286.1 GCF_023259385.1 Brevundimonas sp.
CTTGGCGATCGTGGCGTCGTCCAGCTTGGCCTTCCAATTGAAGGAGGGCGAGCAGTTGTAGGCCATCAGCTTGTTCGGATGCTCCTTCTGGATCGCCTCGGCGAACCGCTTGGCGTCGTCCAGATCGGGGTGGGAGGTCTCCCACCACAGCACGTCGGCGATCTTGGCGTAGCTGAGGCCGCGCGCGATGCAGTGATCCAGTCCCGTCCCCTCCTTCAGTCGGAAGAAGCCCTCGGGCGTGCGGTTGTCGCGGTCGATGAAGGGCTGGTCGCGCTCGTCGATGTCCGAGGTGATCAGCTGGGCGCTCTCGGCGTCGGTGCGGGCGACCGTGATGGTCGGCGTGCCCATGACGTCGGCGGCCAGGCGGGCGGCGACCAGGTTGCGCTCATGCGCCTGGGTCGGGATCAGGACCTTGCCGCCCAGGTGGCCGCACTTCTTCTCGCTGGCCAGCTGGTCCTCGAAGTGGACGCCGGCGGCGCCCGCCTCGATGAAGGCCTTCATGATCTCGAAGCTGTTCAGCGGACCGCCGAAACCGGCCTCGGCGTCGGCGACGATCGGCACGAACCAGTCGCGCTTGGCCCCGCCCTCGGCATGCTCGATCTGGTCGGCGCGCTGCAGGGTGCGGTTGATGCGGCGGCACAGTTCCGGCGCGGCGTTGGCCGGGTACAGCGACTGGTCCGGATACATGGCCCCGGCGGTGTTGGCGTCGGCGGCGACCTGCCAGCCCGACAGATAGATGGCCTTCAGCCCCGCGCGGACCATCTGCATGGCCTGGTTGCCGGTAACGGCGCCCAGGGCGTTGATGAAGGGCTCGCTGTGCAGCAGCTCCCACAGGCGGTTGGCGCCGCGCTCGGCCAGCGTATGGGTGATCGGCACCGAGCCGCGCAGGCGCAGGACGTCCTCCGGCGTATAGGGGCGTTCGATGCCGTCGAAGCGGCCGGAGGGCGAAGGAACCAGATCGGCGAAGGTGGTCATGGTCGGTCTCTGTCCAGTGGGCCGTCGATGCGCGGCGGGTCACGGGCAGAGGAACACGCGTCAGTCACAAACGATACACACTGAGCCGGACATATCGCGTCATTGAGTCATAATATGACACTTGATGTTAAGTCATTTTGTGACATCATGCAGTCATGGACACCGCCGACCGCAAGCTGTTCCTGGGCGGCCGCCTGAAGCGGCTGCGGCGGGATCTGGGCCTGACCCAGACGGCCATGGCCGGCGATCTGGGCGTCTCGCCCAGCTATCTGAACCACATCGAACGCAACCAGCGCCCCGTCTCGGCCCAGCTGCTGCTGCGTCTGGCCGAGACCTATGACGTGGACCTGCGGGCGCTGGGGCAGTCCGGCGGGCCGGCGTCCGAGGCGACCCTGTCCGAGGCCTTCGCCGATCCGGTCTTCAACGGACTGGCTGTGCCCCGGCACGAGATCGTCCAGCTGGCCGAGGACCAGCCCGCCGTGGCCGACGCCGTGCTGCGCCTGTACCGCGCCTTCAGCGACCGCCGCGCCCGCGACCGGGCCGAGGCCGACATCGGCGGCGGTGGAGGCGACGAGACTCCCGCCGACCGGGTGCGCGACTATGTGCAGGCGCGCCAGAACCACTTTCCCGACCTGGACGCCCTGGGCGAGGCGCTGGCCGCCGCGCTGGAGGCCGACAGCCCCGGCGAGACCTTCGAGACCCGCGCCCGCGCCCGGCTGATGGCGCGCCACGGCCTGACCGTGCGCACCCTGCCCGACGATGTGATGGTGGAATGGACCCGCCGCTACGACCCGCACCGCAAGCGGCTGCACCTGTCCGAAACCCTGGGGCCCTCCTCGCGCGCCTTCGCCGTCGCCTTCCAGCTGGCCCTGGCCGAGCATGACGCTGAACTGACCGCGCTGGCGGCGTCCGCCGACATGCCGGACGAGGCCACACGGCGGGTGCTGAAGGTCGCCCTGACCAACACCCTGGCCGCCGCCATCCTGATGCCCTACGCCGCCTTCCACACGGCGGCGGAGACCAACGGCTACGACATCGCCCGGCTGGAGGCGCGCTTCGGGGTCAGCTTCGAACAGGCGGCCCACCGGCTGACCACCCTGTCCCGCCCGTCCGCGCGCGGCGTGCCCTTCTTCCTGATGCGGGTCGATCAGGCGGGCAACATCTCCAAGCGCTTCGCCTCGGGCGCCTTCCCCTTTTCGCGCTTCGGCGGGGCCTGCCCGCGCTGGCGGCTGCACTCGGCCTTCCGCACCCCGGGCCGGATCGTCACCCAGATCATCGAGACGCCCGACGGCCAGCGCTGGTTCACCCTGGCCCGCACCGTCGAGCGCCAAGGCCGCGACGCCTTCACCGAGGGGCACGACCTGGCCATCGGCCTGGGCTGCGAGCTGAAGCACGCGCGGCGCCTGATCCACGCCCGCGGCCTTGATCTGGCGGCGCCGGAGGTGACGCCGATCGGCCCCGCCTGCCGCCTGTGCCACCGCCACCCCTGCGCCGAACGGGCCGCCCCGCCGGTCGATCGCGCGCCGGCGGTGGACGACTGGTCGAAGTCGGTCAGCCCGTGGCCGTTCGTGACGGCCTGATCGGCACAGCGTAGAAAATCTAACGCCAGATCACAGGAAATCCCGTTTGGCGCTGATCAATGCATCCATCAGCTTGCAGTTAATCTGCACGGCTGGGGATAGTCATGACCAAACAACGATTGCTGCGAACCGGCGCGCTGGCGCTCGTCCTCGGCTGCGGCGCCACCGCAGTCCAGGCGGAGGACCCCGCCGGCGCGCCACAGACCCAGACCCCCAGCGTCGCCCAGCTCGGCGACCTTGTCGTCACGGCCCGCCGGCGCGAGGAACGCGCCCAGGAGGTTCCGATCGCCCTGACCGTCATCGGCGGCGAACAGCTGGACGACACCAACACCTACAATATCGGCCAGCTGACCCAGCAGGCGCCCAGCGTTCAGCTGCTGTCGTCCAACCCGCGCAACACCGCCATCACCATCCGCGGCATCGGGGCCAGCTACGGCCTGGCCAATGACGGTCTGGAACAGGGCGTCGGCATCTATGTCGATCAGGTCTATTACGCCCGCCCGGCCACCGCGACGCTCGACTTCGTCGACCTGGAGCAGATCGAGATCCTGCGCGGCCCCCAGGGCACCCTGTTCGGCAAGAACACCACCGCCGGCGCCCTGAACATCACCACCCGCGACGCCGCCTTCACGCCCAGCGGCACGGCTGAGGTCACGGTCGGAAACCTCAGCTTCGTCCAGGCCAAGGCCTCGATCACCGGACCCATCATCGACGAGGTCCTGGCCGGACGCCTGTCGATCGTCTCGACCCGCCGCGACGGCGCCCTGCAGAACGTCCGCGTCGGCCGCGACCAGAACGACCAGAACAGTTTCGCCGTGCGCGGCCAGCTTCTGTGGACGCCGACGCCGCAGCTGACCGTGCGCGCCTATGGCGACTGGAACCGCCAGCTCCTGGAGTGCTGCACCCAGGTGTACGTCGGCGTCGGCACGACCCTGAAGCCCGCCGGGTCGCAATACCCGGCGCTGGCCGGCGGCCGCGGCTACACGCCCCCCAGCACCAATCCCTACGACCGGCTGGTCGACATCGACGACGACATCCAGGCCGACCAGTGGCAGGCGGGCGGGTCGGTGATCGTCGACTATGATTTCGGCGACGTGCTGCTGACCTCGATCAGCGCCTATCGCGAGTGGGACTGGGAGCCCGCGAACGACCGCGACTACACCGGCCTCGACATCCTCAGGAAGTCCAACAATCCGTCGAACCAGGACCAGACCAGCCAGGAATTCCGCCTGTCTTCGGTGGGCGAGAACACGATCGACTGGGTCGGGGGCCTTTATTACTTCAACCAGACCGTCACGACCAACGGCATCACCCAGTACGGCAGCGACGCCTCCTACTGGCTGCTGGCCACGGGTACCCCGGCCGCCTTGCTGGAGGGCTACACCGCGATCAACGTCTCGGCGATCGAGACCACCAGCTACGCCGCCTTCGGCCAGCTGACCTGGAACGTCAACGACCGGCTCCGGATCACGCCCGGCCTGCGCTACACCCGGGAAGACAAGTCCGGCGTCTATGATCTGTCCGTCTCTGGCGGGCTGGTCACGGCCGACCCCACCCTGATCTCCCGCCGCCTCGGCATCCAGCGCCCGCAGAACTACTCAGCCGAGATTTCGGAAGGCAGCTGGTCGGGGCAGTTGGCGATCTCCTACGAGGTCACGCCCGACATCCTGCCCTATTTCAGCTACGCGAAAGGCTTCAAGTCGGGCGGCATCAACATGT
>NZ_JAHFPF010000039.1 GCF_023259385.1 Brevundimonas sp.
ATCCCTATGAAAAAAGGCCCCGGAGCGCTCCGGGGCCTTTTCGTTTGTTTGGGGCCGAAGCTTAAGCGGCTTCGGCGGTCGGGATCGGCTTCTTGGCGCTGAGCGACTTGGCCAGCAGTTCGACGGCGGCGTCCTTGTCGATCTTGTTGGCGGCGGCGACTTCACGGGCCATGCGGTCCAGGGCCGATTCATAGAGCTGACGCTCCGAATAGGACTGTTCCGGCTGGCTGTCGGCGCGGTGCAGGTCGCGAACCACTTCAGCGATCGAGATCAGGTCGCCCGAGTTGATCTTGGCTTCGTATTCCTGGGCGCGACGCGACCACATGGTGCGCTTCACGCGGGCGCGGCCCTTGAGGGTCGTCAGCGCCTTGGTGACCACGTCATCGGCGGCCAGCGAGCGCAGGCCGGCGGTCTTGGCCTTCTTGGTCGGAACGCGCAGGGTCATCTTCTCGTGGTCGAAGGTCACGACATAGACCTCCAGCGACATGCCAGCGATTTCCTGGGTCTCGACGGCCGCGACCTTGCCGACGCCGTGCGCCGGATAGACCACCGCATCGCCTACCTTGAATTCCAGACCGGTTTTGCTCGTCATGTCATTCCTTTCCCGGCTTCAGCGGGAGGGAGAGGCGAAGGCGCAAGGACAATAGATAAACAGCCGCCGGAAACACGCCCGTCGGTGATGTCTTTCTAGTCGTCAAATGCGGAAACGGATCACCCAACCTCTGGCCGATCCCGTCTTCGTGGACGGGATTCTGTCGCAAACGCGGGCGGCGCGAAGAAATCGCATACCGCCCGACCCAATGACAGGAACCTATCACAAATCTGCGGAATTTCAAAACGTCCACAGCGTCAGTGTGGAGAAGGCTGGAAATCCTCTCCGGATCAGGGCAGCGCGCGGGACTAGTCTCAGCTGCCCTTGCCGGGGTTGGGCGAGAAATACTTCTCGAACTTGCCGGTCTCGCGCTCGAACTGTTCCTTGTCCGCCGGCGGCTCGCCCTTGACCGTGATGTTCGGCCAGACCTTGGCATACTCCGCGTTGACCTGAAGCCATTTGCCGTCCGGTTCGTCCTCGGTGTCCGGGACGATGGCGTCGACCGGGCATTCCGGCTCGCAGACGCCGCAGTCGATGCATTCGTCCGGGGCGATGACGAGGAAATTCTCGCCTTCATAGAAGCAGTCGACCGGACACACCTCGACGCAGTCCATGAACTTGCAGCGCACGCAGGCGTCGGTGACGATGTAGGTCATGGGGTGAGGCGGGGCGTTCAGTTGGGCGCGGGAGGCGCAGATGACCCCGCGGGCCGCAGGTGTCAACAGCAGCAGACCTCTCGGGGTTGCGTAGCTGGGCTATCGGGCTATTTGTATCTAATTCGATTGCAGTTTCTCACAGGTCTCCCTCCATGCGCTCACCGTTCCGCTACATCGCCTCCAGCGTCGCCGCCGTCGCCCTTCTGACCGCGGGGGGCGTTGTCGCCCAGTCCGCCCTGACCCGCGTTCCCGCCGAAGTCAGCGCGGGCGCCTACAAGCTGGATTCCGACCACGGCAAGATCACCTGGTCGGTCAGCCACCTGGGCTTCTCGACCTACACCGGCCAGTTCGTGAACGTGCAGGCCGAGCTGAAGCTGGACCCCGCCAATCCGTCAGCCTCGACCCTGACCGCGACCATCCCGCTGACGGACGTGGCCTCGGGCAATGCGGGCCTGAACGGCCACCTGCAGACGGCGGACTTCTTCGACACCGCCAACCATCCGACCGCGACCTTCGTCTCGCGCTCGGTGACGGTCGACGCCGACGACGCCAACGAGGCGACCGTGGTCGGCGACCTGACCCTGCGCGGCGTGACCCGTCCGGTGACGATGGAGGTCGAGTTCAACCAGGCCGGCCCGTCGATGGGCAACGCCTACCGGGCCGGTTTCGACGGCGAGGCGACCATCAAGCGCTCGGAGTTCGGCATCACCTACGGAACCCAGATGGGCCTGGGCGACGAGGTGAAGCTGCACATCGAGGGCGAGTTCACCCTTCAGCGATAGGCGCATACAGGGCGCGGGCTTCCTCGGCGGGCCCGCGCCGCTCGCCCAGACCGGTCACCTCCAGATCGATCAGCCGCCCGCCGAGGGCGAAGACCAGCCGGTCGCCGACGTGGACGGTGCGGCCGGGCTTGTCGAGGCGCACCTGGCGGCCCTGATGGGTCAGCCGGATCGCGCCCTTGTCCACCAGCGCCGCGGCCTGCGTCCGCGTCTTCGCGAACCGCGCACGCCATAGCCAGACATCGATGCGGCAGCCCGGTTCGCTCATTCGGCCGCGTCGGATTCCGGATCCGGGGTGCGGGCGTAGGCCGCGGAAAGCCGCCGGTAGTAGGTCGAGTTGAAGGCCAGGACGGTCATCAGGACGCCGGCCACGCCCGCGATGGTGAAGACCAGGGCGATGCCCCTGTCCGGCCCCCGGCCGAACCAGTCGCCGATGGCGTCCGCGCCGGCGCCGTCGGTCATGAAGGGGATGACCACGAACTGGGTCAGCGGTCCGATCAGGAAGGCGGTCAGGGGCGCGGCGGACATCTCCACGGACTGGGCGAAGCCGAACACCCGGCCCTGACGCTCATAGGGCACGACCTTCTGCAGGGTGGTCTGTTCGGCCGCCTCGGCGAAGGGCCCCACGAACATCCAGATGAAACAGCCGACCGCCAGCAGCAGAATCCACGGCTGCAGGGTGAAGACCGCCGCCGTGCACCAGGCGATCAGGTTGACCAGCATCAGGGTCCGCAACGGGTTCTGACCCAGGCCGGTTCGCGAGATGACGATCCCGCTGAGGATGAAGGCGACCGAGACCGCGCCCCACAGCAGGCCCCAGTGTTGCACCTTCATCAGCGACAGGCCGTAGGCGTCCATCAGGGCCATGAAGACCCCGCCCAGGAAGTTGTTGAAGGTCGCGAACAGAATCAGGGCGAACAGGCCCGGCACCGCGCCGATGATCCGCAGCGTCCCGCGCAGATCGACCTTCCTCAACCGGGGTTCGCCTCCGGGTTCCACGGTCGGCGCGGGCTCGTCCAGCCGGACCGTCAGCAGGTGGGCGAAGGCGACGGCCGTCCCGATCAGGCCGAAGGCCAGGGTGGCTGTCAGCCCGCCCCAGGCGACAAGGAAGCCGCTGATCACCGAGGTGGTCAGGATGCCGACGCCGCTGACCATGCCGACCAGTCCGTTGGCCTTGTCGCGGCGATCCTCGGGGATCAGGACGGTGACCAAGGTCGGCAGGGCGATGCCGCGAATATTGCCGGCGATGACGCCCAGCATGATCAGGCCGATCAGCAGCCACAGGGGCGCGCCCCCGACGTCGGCCAGCGCCTGCTCCGGCGCCAGGGCGTAGGCCATGAAGGCGACGGCGTAGAAAACCAGCGAGGCGATGCTGGAGCCCAGCATGACCCGCTTCTTGCGATGATGGTCGACCAGGCTGCCGAACCACAGGGCGAAGGCGGCGGTCAGCACCAGATACAGGCCGGCGATCATGCCGGTGGCGAAGACGGATTGCGTCTTGATGTAGACCCAGAAGGTGAGCGCGAACCACACCGTGTAGTTGGTGATGCTGGCCAGGGCGTTGTTGGCGAGCACATGATGAAAGGGCGTCATCGGGCCTCTTTCGTCCGGCGGCGGCGGCGGCGTGGGCGGGCGGGCTTTGCGGTCGCCGGCGCCGGGGGCGGCGCGGTCAGGACCGACAGGGCGGCGAAGGGCGAATCCTTGATCGGCTTGACGGCCTTGTCCAGACGGTCGGGTTGCCGGGCGCGGGTGGTCCTGAGCGCGGCCAGCAGCGCCCGGGCTTCGTCGGCCGTGACGCCGAGATCACGCAGGGTCTTGTCGGACAGCCGGAGTTCACCGCCCGCCCGTCTTTCAGGCAGGGCCTCCAGCAGCTCCACCGGCGCGGCGAAGCGACCGACGGCGCGCAGGCCGAAGGCGGACAGCAGGCGGGGAGACGGCGGCGGGTCGGGCAGGACGCTGAGCCCCGCCGGCTTCGGGCGGAACGGCTCGCGGGCCACGAAGGCCTGGGCCGTGATCCGGGCGCGGTCTTTGAGCAGGGCGGGTTGCCAGACGGAATGGGCTCCCACCCGGATGCCGAATTCCTTGAGGGTGCGGCGCTCGGCCTGGCTGAGGGCGGCCAGATCGCGTTCGACCTCGCGCCGGTCGATGATCCCGCCGGCCTCGACCAGCCGGTAGGCGACCCCGCGCGGCAGGCCCTTCAACGTGCCGTTCTCGATGGCCGTCTTCAGCCGGCGCAGGGGACGTAGCGCGCGCCCGGCCTCGCCCGCCAGCCAGGCCTCCAGCCGCTTGGCCGCCCGTTCGCGCGCGGCGACGGCGCCGAGGTCGCCCAGCAATCGGACCTTCGGCGTGAACGGTTCGCCGCCGGTGATCACGCCCGCCTGCACCCCGCGCCACAGGACCGCCCCGTCGGGGGTGACCGAGAAGGCTTCGTCCGGTTCGGCCGCCAGCTTTCCCAGGCGCCGGGCGATCTCGGGCGTCACCGCCTGTCGGGCCGCGTGGCGCAGGGCGCGGTCTTCCAGCGCCGAGGAGCCCTTGTCGATCTGGAAGTCGACGCCCGATAGGCGGCCGACCGAATGACCTTCGACGATGACCTCGCCGGTGTCCTCGACCTCGGCCACCGCATCGCCGCGCACATTCAGCGCCTGCATCAGGGCGGTGGTGCGCCGGTCCACGAAGCGGGCGGTCAACCGTTCGTGCAGGACGTCGCTGAGCCGCTCCTCCAGCGCCTTGGTCCGGTCGCGCCAGCCCTGGGCCTGGTCCAGCCAGTCGGGGCGGTTGGCGATGTAGCTGAGCGTGCGCACGCCCGAGAGTCGGGCCGACAACTGATCGATCTGGCCGTCGTCGCGGTCCAGTTCGGCGAAGCGCGGCGCGATCCAGTCCTCGGTCAGGCGCCCCCGCTTGCCGGTCAGGGCCTGGAAGATGTCCTTGGCCAGCCGCCCATGCTCATCCAGCGTGGTCTTCTGGAAGTCCGGCAGCTGGCACGCCTCCCACAGGCGCATGATGGCCCCGCGCGAGCGGCCGATGCGGGCCACCTCCTCGTCCTTGATCAGCCGGCGCAGCAGGGTCTCGTCCAGCGCCGGGGCGGTCAGGTTCAGGCCGAAGGTGTTGGGCGTCACCGTCAGCGAGCGCAGCAGGTCGTTCAGGGTGTCGAAGTCCAGCCGGGCGTTGCGCCACTCGGCGCCCTGGACCGGATCGAAGCGATGCTCGACCACCTGTTCGACCAGGTCGGGGTCCAGCTCCAGCGCCTCGCCCGTGACGCCGAAGGCGCCGTCTCGCAGGTGGCGGCCGGCGCGGCCTGCGATCTGGCCGATCTCATTGGCGTGCAGCCAGCGGGTGCGGCGGCCGTCGAACTTCCTCAGGCCGGCGAAGGCGACATGGTCGACGTCCATGTTCAGCCCCATCCCGATGGCGTCCGTGGCGACCAGGAAGTCGACCTCGCCCGACTGGAACAGTTCGACCTGGGCGTTGCGGGTGCGGGGCGACAGGCTGCCCATCACCACCGCCGCCCCGCCGCGCTGACGCCGGATCAGCTCGGCGATGGCGTACACCTGGTCGGTCGAGAAGGCGACGATGGCGCTGCGTCGGGGCAGGCGGGTCAGCTTCTTGGAGCCGGCGTAGCTGAGGGTCGACAGCCGGTCGCGGGCCACGATCTCCACGTCGGGGACGAGCGCCCGCATCAGCGGCGCCATGGTCCCGGCTCCCAGGAATATGGTCTCCTCGCGGCCCCGGGCGTGCAGCAGCCGCTGGGTGAAGACGTGGCCGCGCTCCGGATCAGCGACCAACTGGATCTCGTCGACGGCCAGGAACTCGACCGTCCGCTCCAGCGGCATGGCCTCGACGGTACAGACGAAATAGTGCGGCCGGGCGGGGATGATCTTCTCTTCCCCCGTGATCAGGGCCACGGCGGCGGCCCCGCGCCGGGCGACGATCCGGTCATAGATCTCGCGCGCCAGCAGACGCAGCGGCAGGCCGATCATGCCTGAGGCGTGACCCAGCATCCGCTCGACCGCCAGGTGGGTCTTGCCGGTGTTCGTGGGCCCCAGGATCGCCGTCACGCGCGAGGGGGCCTTGCCTGTGCCGCGGTCACTCATCTCAGGTGAAAGGTGGCGTGTCCCGCACGGTTCCTCAAGCGGAAGTCTCGTCTTCGGGACCGGCGTAAACGTCGCGCTGTCCCGCAGCGGAACAGGGGCGAAACGAATCAGGACCGAATCACCGACACGGCCCGATTCGGGGTTTGTTCCATACAAGATATTGTATCTTAAGGGCGATTAACCACAATCATTTTGAGGCGGCTCGTGCCGGGGCGGGCAAGAAAAAGGGGCGACGGGAAGAAATCCCCGCCGCCCCGCTTCCGTCACGCTTTGCGCTCCGGTAGTTCACCCGGCCATGGCCCCGTAGCTCAGCTGCATAGAGCAAGGCTTTCCTAAAGCCGAGGTCGCAGGTTGGAGTCCTGCCGGGGTCGCCAAACCCATTGTCGAACTGTCCCGTCCGCGGAGCGTCATGGCGCGCTCAGCGACCGGTGCGGCGAGCCTCAGCCAGTTCTTCAGCGGCGATGGTGAAGTCGGCCTGGAACTCGGGGTCGGCCTTCAGGGCCGCGACGATCGCCGCGCCGACTATGCGGCCGGCCTCGACGTCGCTGGCGTAGTGGACGCCGCAGATCATCCGGCTTTCGCCGTAGGCGACGCCGCGCGACAGCAGGGCGTCGGCGCGGTCCGGCGCCATCTCCGCCAGCACCAGGGCCCAGGCCCAGCCGAGGGCGGCGTGGCCCGACGGATAGGAGCCGCTGGTCCCGAGCCACGGTTCCGGCTGGAAACAGGTCTCGGCTGGTTCGACGACGAAGGGGCGCGGCCGGAAATAGTTACGCTTGGCGGGGGTCTGGATGGTCTCCAGATCGCCCAGCATGCGCCCCAGCAACAGCGTCAGGGTGGGCATCCGCTCCGGGACGAACGCGATGCCGAGCGCCTTGTCGAAGATGCGGGGCGCCGACGGCGTCTCGATCTCGTTGTCGGCGGCGGCCTGGGCCCAGCGCGGCGTGCCCTTGAGGGCGCGGGTGGCGCGGTAGACGGCGATGTCGTCCTGTTCGCGCAGGGAGCCGGGCCGGGGCGGCGGGGGCAGGAAGTTCGCGGCGTTGGGCGCGGAGCCCTCGTCCAGGTAGCCGTGCGGATGATCACGGAAGCCGGTCCAGAAGATCGGGTCCCGCGCCGGCGCGGCGGCGCAACCGGCGAGGACGAGAGCGAAGGCGGCGCCGACCAGAAGGGGGGCGTTGGGAAGGTTCATCATGGGCGTTCTGGAGCTTGTTGGGTCAGGCGGACTGGGCGCCGGGGCGGCCGTTCTCGACCACCCAGGTGTTGAGCGTCGACAGGGACGCACGCGGGTCACGGACGTCGCTGATCTGCTGATAGCGGGTGGTCATCAGCTCCGGCGTGACGTCCATCGAGATGTAGCCGCGCACCCGGCCGTCGAAGAATTTGATGTGGGGATTGGCGGGCATGGCCGACATCAGGCCCTCGTGGGGCGGGCCGCCCGAGGTGATGGAAGTGCCGACGAACTCGGTCGCCACTTTCGGCGAGGACTCATCCTGGCTGTTGAGCAGGACATCGTTGGTCCAGAACGAGTGGTAATCGCCGGCCAGCACGACCGGATTGTTCGGCTTGAGCGTATGCAGGGCGCGGGTCATGCGATCGCGCGCGGCGGGGAAGCCGTCCCAGGTGTCGGTCCAGTAGCGGGTCTCGTCGCCCCGGTTCTCGAACCGCAGCCCGGCCATCACGAGGTTCTGACCCAGGATGTTCCAGCGGGCGTCCGTCCGAGCCAGGCCATCGTAGAGCCAGGTCTCCTGATCGAAGCCCAGGAAGGTGCGCGACGGATCCAGACGGTCGGTGCACTGGCTGTCGGCGACGATCTGGCCCTTGGCGCCGCCTTCGACCGTACAGGCGCCGCGCGATCGATACTGACGCCCGTCCAGCATGTAGAATTCGGCCAGCCGGCCATAGCGGACGCGCTTGTAGATCGGCATCTGCAGCCGGGCGTCGACGCGCGTGCGGCGGATCGGCATGGCCTCGTAAAAGGCTTGGTAGCCGGCGGCGCGGCGCTGCCGGAAATCTGCCGTTCCGCCGTCCTTGTCGGGCCAGACGCCGGAATAGTTGTTCAGCACCTCGTGGTCGTCCCAGGTGACCAGACAGGCGGCCGCGGCGTGCAGGCGCTGCAGGTCCGCGTCGGTGCGATGCAGGGCGTACCGGTTGCGGTAACCGGCCAAGGTGGTGGCTTCCTCGAAGCCGTAGTGGCGCACGTTCGAGGCCGCGCGCTCGCCGGTGCGGCTGTATTCGTAGATGTAGTCGCCCAGGAACAGGGTCAGGTCCGGCGCCTCGTCGGCCATGTGGCCATAGGCGCTGAAATAGCCGACCTCCCAGTTCGAGCAGGAGGCGACGGCGAGGCGCATCCGGTCGACGGCGGCGTCGGGCGCCGGGGCGGTGCGGGCCATGCCGACCGGGCTCTGCTGGCCGGCCGCGGTGAAGCGGTACCAGTAGGGCCGGCCCGGGCGCAGACCCGGCACCTCGACATGGACGGCGTGGGCGCTGGAGGCGTCCGCGGTGATCCGGCCGCCCGCCGCGATCCGGGTGAAGCGCTCGTCGGCGGAGACCTCCCACAACAGATCGATGGGGGCGGACAGGCCGCCGAAGCCGTCCGGTGCGATCGGGTCGGCGGCCAGGCGCGTCCAGATCACGAAGCCGTCGGGCCAGGGATCGCCGCTGGCGACGCCGAGCGGGAACAGATAGGCGCCCCCGGCGTGGGCGCGGCCGAACTGAAGCACCACCGGCGCGGCGACCAGGCCGCCGATCAGGGCGCGGCGGTTCAGGGATGGCGGGGCGATCAGCAGAGACATCGGCGGCGTCCGGGAAGACGAAAGGAAGGACCGGCGGGTCGGAGGGACCGACCCGCCGGAGGGGCGACTTCGCTTAGAAGTCCATCGACAGGCGCAGGCCGACCGTGCGGCCCTGGTTCGGCGAGGCGGTCGGACGGGCCGAGCCGTTGAAGCCGTTACGGGTCTCTTCGTAGTAGGTGTTGAAGAGGTTGCGGCCCCACAGGGTCACGCGCCAGTTGGCGTCCGAGGGGCCCATGCTGACGTTGGCGTTCCACAGCCAGTAGCCGGGCAGGACCGAGCTGGACGCCGCGTTGTAGATGGCGTCGCGCTGCATGTAGTTGGTCTCGGCCCGCCAGTCGAAGCCGGCCAGCGACCAGTCATAGGCGACCGAACCGCCGTAGTTGTATTTCGGGAACTGCAGCGGTTCGCCCGAACGGTCGTTCGAGATGATGACGGTCCACGGCCCGTTCGTCGGGTTGGCGGCGTCGGTCGCCGCGCCGTCGATGGCGAAATACTCGGTGTATTCGCCTTCCTTGTAGCCGAAGTTCTGGCTGATCGTCAGGCCTTCGAGCGGCATCCAGGTCAGCTCGATCTCGCCGCCGTAGATTTCCGACTTGGGCACATTGGTGATCTTGCCGAGGCGGCCCGCCTCACGGTCGTACTCCAGGCCCTGAACCTGCTGGTTTTCATAGTCGTAGAAGAAGACCGAGCCGTTCAGGCGCAGGGTGTTGTCGAACAGGTCCGACTTGAACCCGGTCTCGTAGGCGATGACGATCTCGGGCTTGAACGGGGTCGCCGAGGTGCCGTTGTAGGTGGTGAAACCGCCGGACTTCACGCCCCGCGCCACGCTGGCGTAGAGCATGGCGTTGTCGGCCAAGTCGTACTCCAGACCGAAGCGGCCGGTCACTTCCGACAGGTCGGTCTCGTAGGTCACCTTCGGGCCGACCGGCACGTTCAGGCGACGGGTGCCCGAAGTGGTCAGGCTGCGGTCTTCCTGTTCCCAGCGCAGGCCGGCGATCACGGTCAGACGGTCGGTCAGGGCGAAGCTGTTGTGGGTGAAGATCCCCATCGCCTGCACCGACTGTTCGTAGGGCGTGTTGATCAGCTCGCGGTTGGCGCCGCGGAACTGGGTGTAGAAGCCGCCGTCCAGGCTTTCATCGGCGTAGTGGGCGCCGACCATCCAGTTCAGGCGGCCGATCTCGTTCGACAGGCGCAGCTCCTGCGACAGCACTTCGAGGTCGTTGTAGAAATAGACGTCGGACTCGTTGAAGCGGGTGCCGTCCCAGTCGTTGTATTCCGAACGGTTGAAGGTCTGGTAGGCGGTGACCGAGTTCAGGGTCGCCCAGCCCAGGTCGGCCTGGACGCGGGCGGCCAGGTCCAGACCGTCGTTGTCGCGGCCCGGCTTGGAGCCGAGCGCACGGCCCGAAACGGCGGCCATTTCCGGCGACAGCTGCCAGCCCGTGATCCGCCAGGCGGTGTCGGTCGGATAGGTGATGCTGCCGTCGTTGACCGCGTAGGGTCCGCGCAGGCGGAAGCCCAGGCCGTCCGACTTGTCCATGGCCCAGGTCGCGGCCAGGTCGACGGTGACGTTTTCGGCGGCGTCCCAGGTCAGGCGGCCGCGGATGGCGGTCTTGTCGCGATCACCGAGGCGCTGGCCGGTGTCGCGGTGGTACTGCCAGGCGCCGCCCTGTTCGGTGACGGCGGCCAGGCGGCCCAGCAGGCCCGGCGCGATCCGGCCCGAGACGAAGCCCTCGACCTTGTAGCGGTCATACGAGCCGTATTCCGCGGTGAAGCCGGAGCGGAGGTCGGCCGTCGGGGCGTTGGTGATGATGTTCACCGCGCCGCCGGTGGTGTTGCGGCCGTACAGAGTCCCCTGCGGCCCGCGCAGGACCTCCATGCGGGCGATGTCGAACATCGCGCCCTGGGTGGTGATCGTATAGGGGTGGGCGACCTCGTCGACATAGACGCCGACCGTCGAGGAGTTGTTGCTGGAGTATTCGCGGGTGCCGATGCCGCGGATGCGGAAGCTGGGCTGGCCGCTGCCGAACTGGCTGTCGACCTCGAGGTTGGGCACGACATTCTCGATGTCGTTGACGACGTTGACGCCCTTCTCGTCGAGCTCCTCGCCGCCGATGACGCTCAGGGCGATGCCTACGTCCTGGCTGTTCTGTGCGCGGCGCTGGGCGGTGACCACGACATCATCGAGCGCAGAGGCGCCGTGCGTCGCTTGCGGCTCGGAAGCGGTCTGGGCCATGGCGGGCAGCGCCGCCAGGGCCAGAATGGCGCTGGACGCGCCGAAGAGGAGACGTTGCATTTTTGACCATCCATCGGGCGACGCGCGGAGTACCCCCACCCTCGCGAGCCGAGTGTTTTGGGATGTCGTCGAACGTCTGCTGGTCCGGTCGAGGATCGAGGCGGCTCCCGCAATGGGGAGGAGCTGGAGCCACCGTCGCGACGAAGAAAAACAAACGTTCGACAACGATCCGGCAGTAGGATGGGCGAGCTATGCTTTTGTGACGCCCGCCTGAAGTGTTTTTGTCAGATGTTCTGGGGCTTTGTGACGCCCTGGAGGAAACGCCTGTTTTACCGCGTCTTGCGCGCGACCAGTTGGCCCGCCGCGGTCTGGAGGTCCGTCGCGCTGACCGGGGTTCCGGTCGTCAGGGCGATGAGGGCCGCGCCCTTGTACCAGAGCGCGAAGCGGGTGGCGGCCAGCCGGGTGAGGTCGAACTCGGCGGGCCAGATTCCCGCCTGGTTATAGTAGGTGCCGCCGCCCTCCGGGCCGCGCAGCAGCATGGCGAGATCTCGCAGGGAGGCGTCGCGACGGGCCTCCACGCAGATGCTGGCGATCAGGCGCGCGTAGCGGACATAGAACCCTTCGGCGTCCGGTTGGATGGAGGCGAGCGGGATCATCCGGGAGGCCCAGCGATCCAGGTCGACGCGGGCGGGATCGTCGTCCGGCTTCTGGCCGGCGAGATAGCGCGGCATGTCCCGGAAGACGGCGTGCCAGACCGCGTCCAGGACGAACCTGCGCATGTCGGGCCAGTGGTAGGCGAGGGTGGAGGTCGAGGTCCCGGCCACCGCGCTGACCGACCGGTTGGTGATCGCCGTGAGGCCGCCGGCGAGGATCTGGTCCGCGGCGATGTCCAGCAGCTTCAGGCGCATGGAGTCCGGGTCCATGCCGTCCGTCGGCGCCTTGGGCAGGATCAGCCGGTGGCGATACCACAGGGTGGCCGTCGGCGGGCCTTCGGGAAGGCCCAGAATCCGGTCCGCGAGCCCGCCCAGGCCCTCGGCCGCGATGACCTGGTAGTCGGGGCGGCCCGCAAGCGCTCCGGCATAGAACTGCTCGATGGTCAGGGTCGCGACCACAGGCTCGGAAAAATCAGCTGTTCGATCTTCGGTTGCGAGGTGGGCGCGCCACGCGTCTACCCTGAGCGCATGCCAGCGGCGCATCAGGTCGCGGCGCTCGGCGCCGGCGTCCGCATCCAGCGTCAGGGCCTCCCAGATGCGCACGAAGCCGGCGTCGTCCGCGGCGCGCCGGTGAAGATAGTGCTGGACCAGCGCCAGCAGGCTGTCGCGCCCCGGGTTCAGGCCCTCCGCCGCGCGGAAGAAGTCGGCATGGAAGGCCGCGTCGCGGCGCAGGGCCTCTTCGCCGACCGCCTGGATCAATCCGGCCTTGGTCCCGAACAGATTGACGATGACGGTCGTGCTCTTGCCGACCGCCTGGGCCAGGTCGCGCATCGTCAGGCTGTGCAGGCCGTCCTTTCCGGCATGGGCGATGGCCGCATCCACGATCTGCTGGGCGTCGGCCGCGCGACTGGTCGCCTGGAGGAAGGGCATGGCGTTCAATGCCGGTGAGGTCGCGAGATGTCGAGAGTGGTGAACTCGGGCGATATCAACCTGAAATTGGGTTGCGCACTTTCACTATATTAAGTTGTATTCCCCTTCAGGGCGCCATCCGGCGCGATCTGGGGGGCTATCCATGACTACGCGACCGATTGAGGGTTCGGGTTCGAACCTGCTGACGCTCGACAATGCGGGACCGATCCAGATGGGGTTCTGGGTCCCCAACCGGGTCTGGGCGACGGCGAAATTCCTCGTGCCGCTGCGCGACCATATCGCGGCGAAGAAGGCGGCGGGCACGCTCACGCCGATGGTCTCCGCTGTCCAGGATCTCAAGGACTGGGTCAGTTCGAACAGCGTCTACCGGATGTGGGTCAACTCGATGATCGAGCAGGCCAACGCCTTCGTCCTGACGCTGGACCCCGCGACCCGGGAGCAGATCCAGGACCAGGACGGAGACGTCGTGTGGATCCCGGACTTCGAAACCTTCTTCGACATGCTGAACGAGATCATCACCACCTCGCCCTCGTTCAACACGACGGCCCAGGTCGGCACGCCCATGAACGGGATGATGGCCATCGGCATGGCCACCGAGGCGGGGTTGGCCCTGTTCCACGACACAACCTTCAACGAGCAGTTCCGCACGGTGCTGGATGCCTGGAACGCCTTCCTGAAGAGCCCGGCCTCGCTCGACAAGCTGGATATCAACGATCCGGAAAAGGCCGGCTCGTGGATTTCGCAGGCCGCGTGGTCGGCGGGCGTGTGGAACCAGATGCAGTTCGACGCGACCCAGCCCGGCTACGGCTTCGACTCGTGGAATTCCTTCTTCATCCGGCTGTTCGTTCCCGGCGCCCGGCCCTTCCAGGGCGACCCGGTCACCCAGATCAACATCGGCTGCGAGACCACGCCCTGGGAGTACAGCAACGGTGTCGCGCTCGAGACCGAGTTCTGGATCAAGGACGTGAACTACTCGCTGACCGACCTGTTCGCCGGACAGACCGCCATCGCCTCGCTGTTCGAGGGCGGCCAGCTGTACCAGGGCTTCCTGTCGGCGACCCACTATCACCGCTGGAACTGTCCCCTGGACGGCCGGCTGGTCCGCTCGTGGGTGCAGCCGGGCACCTATTTCGCCCAGCGGCCGGGCCAGGGCGAGGATGTCGGCACCTGGGAGGGGACGGAGTCGCAGCCCTATCTCGGCCACGTCGCGGCCCGGGCGATCTTCATCTTCGAACACCCGACCTGCGGCTATGTCGCCCTGATCTGCATCGGCATGGTCGAGGTCTCGACCTGCGTCATCGATCCGCAGTTCCTGGTCGGGCCCGGCGATCCGGCGGTCATCGTCAGCCGCGGCGTGGAGATCGGCCATTTCGAGTTCGGCGGCTCCACCCACATGATGGTGTTCCAGAAGGATCGGGTGGTGCTGGAGGACTGGGCGGTCAACGCCGTGCAGCACCAGAACGACCCCAATCCGACCCCGCTGGGCAGCGTCATCGCCACGGCGGTGGTTTAGTCGGACCGGCCGGCGAAAACCGCACCGGACAAGGGCTAGCTGCGCTGGTGCGTGAGAGCGGGCTCCCTCGAAAAAGGGGCGGCGGGAAGAAATCCCCGCCGCCCCGCTTCTGCCACGCTCCGCGTTCGGCCAGTTCACCCGGCCATGGCCCTGGAGCTCGGTTGCATGGAGCTCTCCTGAAGCCGTGGTCGCACGCTAACGCTTAGCGATCTCGTCGAGCAGCCTTAGGAGTGTGGCGGGGCCATCAACATGTTCGAGGGTCACCCGGTCAGACCGAACGCCATTCGACAACACTTGGACCCGCTTGCCGTCAGTGCTTACCGCATAGCTCAATGGGTGGCCTTCGCTCACGTTAAACGTGCGATCTCGCCATCCTCTGATCAGGAGGTGTTGACCGTCGAATTCTACAGCCGGAATTCTGAAGAGGGCCCGAAAGGTCTCTGGAAGCCGCAACAGGAATATGACCGCGACGCCCAACCAAATCAAATAGAACAAGTAGAGGCCGGGCGGAGTATCCATATAGGAAAACAAGACTGCGGGGAATTGTTCACGATACAGGAGAAAAATCAGGATCGTCAATAATATCGACTGCTTCAGTAAGACGATCATTGATTTTGGATAGATTTTCTGGACGCTCATTTGCAGTACTGTCCCCGCAGCTTTTCGTACCGATTAGCGGCATAACCACCCAATCTGTCTCCCAAGAAACTGCCGCCGAGTCCACCAAGTGGGCCTCCCGCAAATCCCCCAACCGTCCCACCCAGCAAGGAACCGACGAGAGGGGCGCCTACGTTCACGAATGTCACATCGCCAGTTTGGCCGTTAGCAACACTAGTGGACCAAGTTGAAACACTGCTCGTAATCGCGAAGAGGCTCCCAAGGCGTCCGTAAGCGCTTGCGTCACGGCCGGTGCTCATTTCAATGGCTATCATTTTGAAATTTTGAAGATATTCTCCAGCTTGGCTCACCTTTCCTATATCGTCAACTTGCTTGGAAGCGGCGCAACTCACAGGTGTCGAACGGCCGGCGAAGGAACTGGATACGGCATAGTCCCAAGGACTTCCGTCGAAGAAGCCTCCTCCTCCGCCAAAGCTAAGGCTGAAGCCAGGGCCGAGGATATCCCGGCCGCATTCTTCTAATCCAGTTTCTGGGTCATATGTCCCGGTCGGCACCAACCCACGACGCCGACATTCGGATTCGCTAATCTTTTCTCGTTCTTGAAGGCCTGAAGGGTCCACCAGGTTCACCGGATCTCCGCCCACATAGGCATACAGGTTCGCCCCCGCCGCATACCCGATCGGATCCGTCTGCAGGAACCGCCCGACTTCGGGCAGATAGGTCCGCGCCCGGTAGTGATAGGCGCCCGCCTCCGGCAGCCATTGCTGGCCGGTGTACTGGAAGCGGCCGACGTTGCCCGAGGCCGGGACGCCGTACTCGTCGTAGGTGTTGATGTTCGAGACCGCGCCGGTCGCGCCGGACTGGGCGATGACGGAGCCGCGCTCGTCGGCCAGTTGCCAGCTGCGGTTCGAGGTGCCCGACCCGTCATAGGCCGCCGCCACATCGTCCAGGCCGAGGCCGGGGATGTAGCGGCGCGTCAGGGCGCCCGTGCCGACATTGTATTCGGCCACCAGTTGCTGGCCGACATACTGACGCCGGGTCGTGGCGCCGCCGACGGTCGAGGTCGTCAGACGGCTCAGCGGGTCGAAGGTGAAGGCCGTAGAACCTGCCCCCGCGCTGGCCGAGGTCAGGCGATTGGCGGCGTCGTAGCCGAAGGTTTCGCCTGAAATCCCGGTAGTGTTGCCGTTGCCGTCATAGGTCACCGGCGAGCCGCCGACGACCGTCGTTGAGTCCGACGCCGTCTCTGACGGTCGGGCAAGAAAAAGGGGCAGCGGGAAGAAATCCCCGCCGCCCGCTTCAGTCGCGTTTCTCTAGTTTATCCGGCCATGGCCTTGGAGCTTAGCTCCATGGAGCAGGGTCTTCCAAAGCCGAGATCGCAGGTTGGAGTTCTGCCGATATCGACAGGATTTGAAGTGGCGCCCACTAGTTCCAGCGGCCATAAACTACTCGGCGTATGATCACGCATCCAAGGCCGATAGCGATCAAGATCAGGGAAGCTAACTGAACCCAGTTGTTCCCCATTCGTCTGTCTCCAACTAGAAAAACAAATCCCAATGGGGCGGCGCAGATGCCCCACGCCAATGCCAGCTCTCCATGTGACATCTGCTCGGAAGACGTTTTCGCTGCGGTAGTTTCCGGGCGATTTCGAGCCATCCAGAGTCCGACAATTGTCAAAACAACTGATACGGCGATGAGGGCCGTTGCGGATAAAATCAGCATGATGAAACGTCTGGCAACATATCGATGATCCGACCAATCAGTTCACTTTTGACATAATCGTCAAGGAAGCTGTCATCCCAAATTCCAAATGAGGGATGAGAACTAGCGGCGCTGATCATTTCTGCAAGGGCTCCCTTTCCGTCGCCGCCGAGGAAAGATAGGAACGCGCCCGCCAAGCTGAGCGAGCCGCCATATCCCGACGCAATGCCGCCTCCAGTGACCAGCGCTCCGCCCACCGCCGTGCCGCCTCCTGGAAGTAGTTGAAGCAGCAAGCCAGTGGCAGCTAGGACGGCGCCACTTTGAGCATACTCACTTCCGCGGTCGCTGAGTATTTGTCCCCAAGCGCGCGCTTCGCATCGCTGGCGCGATGACAGTTCAAAATTCAGGTGTCCCAATTGGTAGTTTAATGCAGGCGGGCGATTGTTTGCGGCTGCTCCTCCGCCACCAATGTCGCCACGGGTACCGCCGCTGGCTGATGCCGGTCGATCGCCGAGCACCATGCTCATTGTCGAGGGAAACACCGGGGCTCGGCACATTACTGGAGTGGACCCCATTGGCCCCGTGCCTGACCACCAGCAGTCTTGGTGGCCGCTCTGTTGAAGCCCGGAGGGATCCACGAAGTTCACCGGATCCCCGCCCACATAGGCATACAGGTTCGCCCCCGCCGCATACCCGATCGGATCCGTCTGCAGGAACCGCCCGACTTCGGGCAGATAGGTCCGCGCCCGGTAGTGATAGGCGCCCGCCTCCGGCAGCCATTGCTGGCCGGTGTACTGGAAGCGGCCGACGTTGCCCGAGGCCGGGACGCCGTACTCGTCGTAGGTGTTGATGTTCGAGACCGCGCCGGTCGCGCCGGACTGGGCGATGATGGAGCCCCGTTCGTCCGCCAGTTGCCAGCTGCGGTTCGAGGTTCCCGACCCGTCATAGGCCGCCGCCACGTCGTCCAGGCTGAGGCCGGGGATGTAGCGGCGCGTCAGGGCGCCCGTGCCGACATTGTATTCGGCCGCCAGCTGTTCGCCGACATACTGACGCCGGGTCGAGGCGCCGCCGACGGTCGAGGTCGCCAGACGGCTCAGCGGATCGAAGGTGAAGGCTGAGGCGCCCGCACCCGCACTGGCCGAGGTCAGGCGATTGGCGGCGTCGTGGCCCTAGGTCGCGTCACCCGCGGCGTGGAGATCGGCCATTTCGAGTTCGGCGGCTCCACCCACATGATGGTGTTCCAGAAGGATCGGGTGGTGCTGGAGGACTGGGCGGTCAACGCCGTGCAGCACCAGAACGACCCC
>NZ_JAHFPF010000040.1 GCF_023259385.1 Brevundimonas sp.
GGAGAGGCGTAGTCGTAGCGCTGCTGCATCACGTGGACGGCGTCGGCGGCGTCGAACGCCGCCAGGTTCAGCCCGACCGCCTCGAACACCCATCCGGGCGCGCCGTCGCCGCCGCTCATCCGGCTCCAGACGTCCTGATGGAAGTCGATGAACACCGCCATCCCATGCTCGCCGGCCTTGGCGCAGACCGCCGCGAGATAGTCGAGATAGGCTTCGTCATACTGGCCGTGTCCCGCATGCTCGACCGCTTCCCAGCAGGTCAGCAGCCGCAGGACGTTGAAACCCCAGCCCCGGATGCGGCCCAGATGCTCGTCCGCCTCCTCCAGCGGAAAGGGCCGCCCGATGAAGCTGACGCTGCGGTGATCGGCGAAATCGCGCGGCGGAACGGGACCGGCGTGGGACAACGGGATCTTGCTGTCTCCCCCCAGATTGACGCCCCTCAGAATGGCGTGCCGTCCCTGCGTATCGACGAACCGGGGGCCGTCGATGTCAAACATCAGTTGCTGCATTCGCCCTATCGACCTCACACGAAACTCGTTATACAGTTGGACAATAAGAATAGGTCTGGGCCCAGTCCAGCCGGAAAAACATGGGGGCGGAGAACGTGGCTAAGGACCAGGCGGCCGTGTCCGGACGCATATCGCCGTTGCGCAAGCTGGCGATCGGCGTGGGCGATTTCGGGTGCAATCTGTATTGGCAGACGACCCAGCTCTATCTGCTGTTCTTCTACACCGACGTGGTCGGCCTCCCGGCCAGCACCGCCGGCCTGATCTATATGGCGGCCCTGATCTGGGATGCGGCCATGGACCCGATCGTCGGCCTGATCGCCGACCGCACCCGCAGCCGCTGGGGCCGTTATCGCCCCTATCTGGTGATCGGCGGGCCGCTGCTGGCCCCGGCCTTCGTGGTCCTGTTCGTCGGCCCGGGCAGCCATGTCGCGGGGGCGGTCGCCTTCGCCCTGATCAGCCAGCTGCTGTTCCGCACCCTCTACGCCCTGGTCGCCATTCCCTACGCCTCCCTGTTCGCCCGGGTGACCAGCGACAGCGCCCAGCGTGGCGACCTGGCCGGGTTCCGCATGGTCTTCGGCGCCCTGGCCGCCATCCTCGTCGCGGCCCTGACCCTGCCCTTCGCCTCGGCCCTTGGCGGCGAGGCCGGGGGGCGCCGGGGCTGGATCATCATCGGCGTCGCCTACGGCGTGATCGCCACCGGCTGTCTGATGTTGACGGCCTGGGGCAGCCGGGGACTGGATACGCCCAACGCGCCGGCGGAACCGCGTCGCCCCCCGGCCGCCGTCTGGCGCAGCCTGGCGTCGAACCGCGCCCTGCACCTGCTGCTGGGCGCCATCGTGATCACTTCATTCTCGACCACGATGTTCTCCAAGAACCTGCTGTATTATTTCAAATATGTCGTCGGCGATGCCGACATGGGCAGCCTCGGCCTGGGCGCCATCGCCCTGACTGTGGTGGTCACGACGCCGCTCTGGGCCATCGCGCTGCGCGTGATCGGCAAGCGCAACACCTGGCTGGTCGGCGCCGTGCCCAGCGTGCTGGGGCTGACGCTGTGGCATTTCGCCGACGGCCAGACCCTGGGCGTCCTGTTCGCCGCCCTGGTGCTTCAGGGCGTGGGCATAGCCGCCGGGGTCGTCTGCTTCTGGTCCATGCTGCCGGACACGGTCGAGTACGGCGAATGGCGCAGCGGCGTGCGCACTGAATCCCTCGTCTTCGGCCTGACCGTGCTGGGTCAGAAGGTGGCCCTCGGCCTCGGCGCCGGCGCGCTCGGCATAGCCCTGACCCAGTTCGGCTATGTCCCCAATGTCGCCCAGTCCCCGCAGACCCTGGCCGACATCAAGGGGCTGATGTTCTGGGCGCCGCTGGCGGGAACGCTCGCCGCCGCCGCCCTGATCTGTTTCTACCCAATCAACCGGCGGACCCACGCCGCGATGGTCGAGGAGATCGCGGCCCGGAACGGCGCTGTGGACGCCGCCCCCTCCCCGCCCCAAGCCAGCTGAGTGACCGCATGATCCTTCGATCCAGCCTCGCCGCCGCCGTCGCTTTCGGAGCACTTGCCGCCGCGTCCTCCGCCCACGCCCAGTCGGCCGATCCCGCCTGCGACGGCCTGACCGCGCTGCGTCTGGCCAATACCCGGATCGACGCCGCCATCGCGGTGAAGTCCGGCGACCGCCAGCCGATCGAGGCCTTCGGCCTGCCGTCGCTGACCGCCAGCACCGCCTACTGCCGGGTCTCGGTGACCCTGACCCCGGTCCCCGGCTCGGAGATCCACTCCGAGATCTGGCTGCCGACGCCGGCCGCCTGGAACGGCAAGTTCGCGGCCATGGGCAACGCCGGCTTCGGCGGCGCCCTGGGACCGCCCCGGTTGTCCATGCGGCCCGCCCTGAGCCGCGGCTACGCCGTCGCCGGGACTGACATGGGTCACACCGAGGCCGGCGCCGACGGCAAGAACGCCAGTTGGGCGCTGAACCAGCCCGAGCGGATCATCGACTTCGGCCACCGCGCGAACCACGTCACGGCGGTCGCCGCCAAGGCGCTGGTCGAAGCTTATTACGGCCGGCGGCCCGACCGCTCCTACTTCCAGGGCTGCTCCGACGGCGGTCGCGAGGCGCTGATGGCGGCGCAGCGCTATCCCGACGATTTCGACGGAATCGTCGCCGGCGCCCCGGCCAATGCCTGGACCCATCTGATGGCTTCCTTCGCCTGGTCCTGGAAGGCCGCGCACCAGTCCGCGGACAGCATGCTGAAGGCGCCCAACCTGGCGCGCATCCAGGCCGCCGCCCTGGCCGCCTGCGACGACCTGGACGGCGTCAGGGACGGGGTCATCGAGGATCCGCGCATCTGCCGCTTCGATCCGGCGACGATCCGCTGCGATGTCGATGCGACCGACGGCTGCCTGACCGCGCCCCAGCTCGACGCGCTCAAGGCCCTCTACGCCGGCCCCCGGCGCGGCGTGACGGGCGCCTCCCTGTTCCCCGGCTTCTCGCCCGGCGGAGAGGCGGTCCGCAACGGCTGGGACCTGTGGATCACCGACGCGGCGGCGCAGCAGCCGGACTTCGCCCGCTCCTTCTTCGCCAACTTCGTCTTCAATGACGCGGACTGGCGGCTGGACCAGTTCGACTTCGACAAGGACTTCGACCGGGCCCAGGCCGCGATGGCGGGCATCCTCGATTCCGACAATCCCGACATGTCCGCCTTCAGGGCGTCGGGCGGCAAGCTGCTGATGTACCACGGCTGGAGCGATGCGGCCCTGCCGGCCGAGGGCACGATCCGCTATTTCGAGGCCGTGCGCGGCGCCATGGGCGCCGAGGCGGTGGACGACTTCGCCCGCCTGTTCATGGTGCCCGCCATGGGTCACTGCTTCGGCGGCCCCGGTCCCAACACCTTCGACATGCTGGGCGAACTGGACGCCTGGGTAGAGGGCGCCCCGGCGCCGGAGCGGATCGTGGCCAGCAAATACGCCAACGACCTGGCCCAGTTGCTGAACATGCCGGCGGGTCAGCCGCAGAGCACCCGTCCGCTCTGCGCGTATCCGAAGGTGGCGCGCTGGAAGGGCGAAGGCGCGACGACCGACGAGGCCAATTTCGAATGCGTCGTCCAGACGCCGCGTGCGAACGACTGAGCCCGACCATGGACAGCCACGTTCAAGGCCCGACCGAGCCGGCGCTGCTGCCCCACACCATCGGCGCGGCGCTGGCGCAGGCGGCGCGGCTCTGGGGCGAGCGCGAGGCGGTCGTCTTCCCGGCGCAGGGCGTCCGCCTGACCTGGGCGGAGCTGCATCGCCGGGCCGGCGATTTCGCGGCCGGTCTGCTGGCCCACGGCCTTCTGCCCGGGGACCGGATCGGGATCTGGTCGTTGAACCGGGTCGAATGGATCATCACCCAGTTCGCCGCGGCCCGCGCTGGCCTGATCCTGACCACAGTCAACCCGGCCTACCGTCTCGACGAACTGGAGTTCGCGCTCAACAAGGTCGGCTGTAGGGCGCTGATCCTGTCGCCGCCGTTCAAGACCAGCGACTATCCGGCGCTGATCCGCACCCTGGCGCCGGAACTGGATCAGGCGGTCGTCGGCGACCTGACCGCGGCCCGCCTGCCCCATCTGAAACTGGTCATCCAGATGGAGGCCCCGACCCTGGCCGGGGCGGCCGGTTTCGCCGCGGTCGAAGCCGCCGGCCGGACCGCGGGCTCGGACGCCCTGCATGCGGTCGAAGCCGGCCTGTCCTGCGACGACGCGATCAACATCCAGTTCACCAGCGGCACGACCGGACGGCCCAAGGGCGTCACCCTGAGCCACCGCAACATCCTGAACAACGGCTACATGGCCGGGATGACCATGGCCGTCACGCCGGACGATCGCATCTGCATTCCCGTGCCCCTGTACCACTGCTTCGGCATGGTGCTCGGGGTCATGGTCGGCGTGGCGCACGGCTCCGCCATGGTCTTCCCCGGCGAGGGCTTCGATCCCCTGGTCACGCTTCAGGCCGCCGCGGCCGAGCGCTGCACGGCGCTCTACGGCGTACCGACCATGTTCATCGCCGAGCTGGAGCACCCGCGCTTCGCCGAGTTCGACCTGTCGTCGCTGCGCACCGGCATCATGGCCGGATCGCCCTGCCCCATCGAGATCATGCGCAAGGTGATCGACCGCATGCACATGAGCGACATCACTATCGGCTACGGCATGACCGAGACCAGCCCGCTCAGCTTCCAGAGCGCGCTGGACGATCCGCTGGAGCAGCGGGTCTCGACGGTCGGCCGCATCCACCCCCACGTCGAATGCAAGATCATCGACGCCGACGGCGCCGTCGTGCCTACCGGCGTTCCGGGCGAGCTCTGCACCCGGGGCTATTCCGTGATGATCGGCTATTGGGACGAGCCCGAACAGACGGCCGACGCCAAGGACGCTGAAGGCTGGATGCACAGCGGCGATCTCGCGACCTTCGACGACGCCGGCTACTGCCGGATCGTCGGGCGGCTGAAGGACATGATCATCCGCGGCGGAGAGAACCTCTACCCGCGCGAGATCGAGGAATATCTCTATCGCCACCCGAAGATTCAGGACGTGCAGGTCTTCGGCGTCCCGGACGCGCGTTATGGCGAACAGGTCTGCGCCTGGGTGGTGCTGACCGAAGGCGAGACCATGGACGAGGCCGAACTGCTGGCCTTCTGCCACGGCGAAATCGCGCACCAGAAGCTGCCGCGCCACGTCCGCTTCGTTCGCGAATTCCCGCTCACCGTCACCGGCAAGATTCAGAAATTCGTCATGCGCGACATGATGGTGCGCGAACTCGGCATCCAGGACTGAGCGCGCCTCGCCGCCGCAGGTTGGCCGGCTGACCCGCCGGCCCTGGATGTCCGGCGCGCATCAGGCAATCATTGACCGCGCGCCTGACCGGCGGATCGCCGGACATAGGTGTCAAGGAACCGGAGATAGGCTTCCTGGGCCGCGATCCGATTGTCGCGCTTGCGGAACCCATGCCCCTCATCCGGGAAGACGATGTACTCGACCGGCACATTGTTGGCGCGGACGGCGGCGACCATTTCATCGCTTTCGACCTGAAGCACGCGCGGGTCGTTGGCCCCCTGCACGACCAGCAGGGGCCGCACGATCCTCTCCGCATGGAAGAGGGGCGAAATGCGACGATGGCGCTCGGCGTCGGTCGCCGGATCGCCCATCTCATCGAACAGGGACGCGCGTTGCGCCCCCCACCAGGCGGGGACCGATTCCAGCGTCCGCACCCAGTTGGTGACGCCGAAGATGTCGATGCCCGCTTCGAAGGCCTCAGGGTGGAAAGCCAGGGCCGCGACGGTCAGATAGCCGCCATAGGAGCCGCCCATGACCGCGACCTGGTCGTCGGCGATCCAGTCTTGAGCGCGCAGCCAGTCGCCCCCGGCGACGATGTCGCGCAGGTCCGCCTCGCCGTGACGCCGGTCGTCCATGTGCAGGAAGGTCTTGCCGTAGCCTGAGCTGCCCCGATTGTTGGCGGCCAGCACGGCGTAGCCGTGGTTCACCAGGTGCTGGACCATGGCGGAATAGCCGCGACGGCTCTGCCCGCCCGGCCCCCCGTGCACAAGCACGACCGCCGGAGCGGGGTTCGCGGCGGAGGCGCCGTGCGGGCGGTACAGGACGGCGGGGATCATCACGCCTCCCTCCCCGCGGTACCGGACGACCGTGGCCTCGACTAGGTCGTCTTCCCGCATCGCCGGGTTCAGGGCGGTCGTCAGCCGACGGGCCTGACCCGTGGTCAGATCGGCGACGAAGATGTCGTTGGGCGAGGTGTCGGACGCGACGGTGAAGGCCATGCGCCGCTCATCATCGCTGAACCGCACCGTGCCGATGTCGCCCTCCGGAACGCCGGCCAGCGCCACGGCCCGTCCAGTGGTCGTGTCCAGCACGGTCAGCTCGGTTCGCGCATCGACGTTGAAGGCCGAGATCCGATAACGGCCTGACGGCGAATAGCTCAACGCCGTGAGATCCCAATCACCCTTCAAGTCGTCGATCGTCTCGCCGCTCGCCAGATCATGGCGATAGCCTCGACCGAACTCCCCGACGGCGTCGCTGCCGAACAGCAGGGCCCGGGAATCCGGCGTGAAGTCGAACACTCGATACTTCACCGATCCGGTGTGCGGCGTGATCAATCGCGGCTCTCCGCCGACCCACAGATCGACGAGATAGAGATTGCCGTCGCCGCTGCCGAGTTGCTCCTCCAGCACGACCCAACGCCCGTCCGCGGAGACGGCCCCCAGCGTCATCCCCGGGTTCTCGAACAGCAGCCGGCTGTCATAGGTGGCGGGATCGATCGCGACGATGTCGAACACCTTCGGATCGCGGGCGTTGGAGGCGACCCAGATCTCCGACCGGTCGCCCTTCCACCCGATCAGATTGGCCTTCACGGCGTCGCCGGGCGTCAGGTCCCGCAACGTACCGTCCCGCTCGCGCACATAGACGTGGCTGCGCTCGTTGCCGCCGCCGTCCGCGGCGACCAGGATCCGGTCGTCGTTGGGGAAGTAGCTTTCCGCATAGGTCGCATTGGTGGTCGAGGCGGTCAGGGGCACGGCCGTCCCGCCGGCCACGGGCAGGGCGTAGGCGTTGAAGACGCCCGAGGCGTCGCTGGACACCAGCACCGACGCGCCGTCCGGCGAGAAGGCCAGCCCGGCCCCGCTGGCCAGGCCGAAGCTGGTGGTCTGGAAGAATTCCGCGGCGCTGTACGTCCGGGTCATGCTCCGGGTCTGCTGGGTCGATCGGTCCTGCCGGGCGTGGGCGGTCAGCGGCGCGGCCGCCGCCATCAGGGCGATCGCCGAAACGAGGCCGGCGCGGGTCAGCTTGAAGGTGTGTGACATGCTCAAGGGTTCTAGGCGTTCGAAAGGACAGGGAGCTATGAAGGGGCGCGCTACGCCGGTCGGCGGGCGCTGAACACGAGGTCCTGAAGCCGGTCCTTCAGAAGCGGCTCCAGGGTCAGGACGATGCCGATCAGGAGGGCGGCGACGGCGGCCAGGACGTGCAGCATCTCCGGCGACAGCCCCGCCAGGCCGCCGCCGGCGAGATATCCGGGCGCCAGCATGACCGGAACCCAGACCAGGGCCGACGCGACATTGGCGACCTGGAACCGGAGGCGCGTCATGCGGGTGATGCCGGCGACAAGCGGAACGAAGGCCTGGATCGGGCCCATGAACCGGCCGGCGAAGATGGCGACGACGCCGTAGCGGCTGAAGTACAGCCGGGCCCGGGCGATCGACCGGCGATGGCGGCGCAGGACCGGCGCACGAACGAACGACCATCCGGCCCGCCGTCCGAGGCCGTACGACGCCGCCTCGCCCAGGACCGCGCCCGCCACGCACCAGGCCAGAACGGCCCAGAGCGGAAGAACCCCGGCCGCCACCAATCCTCCGGCCATCAGCATCAGGACCGTGGCCGGCACGAAGGCGCCCACGACCGCGAGGGATTCGCCGAAGGTCAGCATCCCCAGCAAGGGACCGGCCCAGATGGCGTTTCGCGCGATGAAGGCGGCGGTGTCCTGAGCGAAGCCTTCCATCAGTTCCGCTCCCGGTGCCGGGCGGAAGCCAGGCCCAGCAGGGTCAGGCCCAGACCGATCCAGAACAGCAGGGCCAGCGCCCAACGACCGACCGTGGGCGGATCGACCACCGTCGCCGGACCGGCGCTTTCGACCTGTTCGCGCCACATCCCGACGCCGCCGGTCAGGGCCGTGTCCAGACCCAGTGCGCCTTCGCCGAGCACTTCCGTGACGGCCGAGACCAGGCGGTCCGGTCCCATGTCGGCGCCGATGAAGAACACCAGCGCCAGGACCACGAACCAACGCACCGGATAGCGAAGGCCGACCACCAGCACCGATCCCGCCAGATAGGCCACCAGCGCCGCGCCGAAGGGCACGAGATAGAACCAGATCCCCCCCACGCCCCACCCGACAGCCAATCCGCCCGAAACCGCCGCCAGGACGCTGAACCACGCCACCACCAGACCGGTCAGGCCCAGGATCCAGACGGCGCCCGCCGCGCCCCGGATCAGCACGTGCTTCTGTCGCTCGACCGGCAGGGTCCAGAAATCGCTGCGGTCGAACAGGCGCTGCGTCGACCACAGCCTGAGCGGCAGGACAAAGGCGGTGAGCGGAACCAGCATCATCAGCTCATGCGGGTAGTCCACGGCGTCGCCCTGAAGGATGACGAAGCTGAGCCCCATGAAGGTCACGAGCCCCAGCACCACGGCCAGCGCGATGAACTCGGGGCGTAGCGCGCGCCCGATGAACCGCACCTGGGCGCGCAGGACGGCGCTCACATCGGGGGTTGCTGCAATCCGGGCCTCGGTCATGCCGGATCCTTTCCACGCATCAGGGTGACGACGGCGTCATGGAGATTGAGCGGAGCCACGTTGCGAACCTGTCCGCCGGACGCGGCGATGCGGGCCACGATGTCGGCCTCCTCGCCCTGGACGGTCCACTGGATGTCCCGACCGAACCGCCCCTTGTGGAGCACGCCCGCCAGATCCGGCGGCCCGGCCCAGCCGTCCGGCCCTCCCGCGGAATAGACCTTCAAGGTCCGGTGCAACGTCTCGCGTGAGCCCTGGAACATCAGGCGGCCCGCCGCCAGGACGCCGACATGATCGGTCAGGCCGTCGATTTCGTGAATCTGGTGCGACGAGACCAGGACCGTACAGCCGGTGTCGGCCAGGTGATCGGACACCAGGCCCAGGAAGGCGTCCTTCGCCACCGGATCCAGTCCATCGATGGGCTCGTCGAGCACCAGCAGGGCCGGCCGATGGGCCAGCGCCGCCGCGAGCTGCACACGCCGGGCCTGCCCCTTGGACAGTTGACCCAGCTTCCGGCCGCGATCGATCTCAAGCCGCCGGCACAGGGCGTCCAGATAGCCGGCGTCCCAGGCCGGATAGTAGGCGGAGCGCTGCTCCAGCCACAGGCCCGCGCTCATCCAGCCGGGTCCGGTGTCGAAGCGATCCGGGACATAGCCCAGCTGCGCGCGCACGGCCGGACCCTGGCGTCGGGGGTCCAGCCCTCCGACGCGGATCTCGCCGCTGTCGGCGCGTTCCAGGTTCAGGAGGATCCGCAACAGGGTCGTCTTGCCCGCCCCGTTCGCCCCCGCAAGCATGTAGACCGCGCCCGCCGGCGCCGTCAGAGCGACGTCCGTGAGCGCGGCTTCGCGCCGGTAGGTCTTCGAGAGCCGTCGCGTCGTGATGGACAGGCCGCCCCGCGTTTCGGGCGCAGCCCCGTCGAGATCGGGCGTCCGGATGAGGTCTGGGATTGTCATTCTGATGAAGTCCTCGTCGGGGCGGCGCCCGCGGCGGCCCGGATCGCGTCGATGAATTCTTCCACCCCCAGGCCGTGACGGTGCGCTTCGATCAGGGCTCGCTGCGCGACCTCGGCCAGAAGGGCGCGGCGGTCGTCCTCAAGCGGCCGGGCCGAACCGACGAACGTCCCCTGCCCCCGCTGGACGTAGACCAGGCCGTCCCGCTCCATCTCGCGATAGGCCTGGGACACAGTGTTCGGATTGACGCGCAGATCGCCGGCCAGCTGGCGGACCGACGGCAGCGGATCGTCCGGCGCGAAGGCGCCGACGACGATGGCGCGCCGGATCTCGTCCATGATCTGGACGTAGATCGGCCGGCTGTCTGAAGGATCGATCGTAAAGGGCAAAGGGGCTCGCCTCTGGTGTACTAGTTCACTAATACACCTAGAGCACGGACGTCAAGCGGCGGTGTCGCGGGCAATCACGGATCGCTCAAACAACCGTTGCTTTTTGCCTCGCGGAATTTAGCTTCCGGCGCTCAATTCGGGGGGTATCGAATGCGTCTGCGGCAGTGGGGATTGTGTACGGCGGTCATGGCGCTTCTGGCGCCGCCGGCCTGGGCGCAGCAGGCGCAGCCGGAATGGACGACCTCTCCCCGCGACTGGTCCGCGACGCTGAAGGGCGATGTCGACGCCCTGGGCCGCATCATCGAAGAGACTCACCCCGGCCTGTATGACGACCGCAATCCGGCCTTCCGCCAACGGGTCGAGGCAGGCCTGGCCGAGGCGCGTGAACGGGCGGAGACGACGACGGACGCCGGCGGCTGGTGGTGGGCCATGCGCGGCCTGATCGCCGGGTTCGAGGACGGCCATGTGGACATCGGCCTGACCAACCAGGGCGGCTTCCCGACGCGTTGGCCGGGCTTCCTGACCGTCTATCAGGGCGCCGACCAAGTGGTCGCCAGCCGGGACGAGGCCGACCGCGACAGCCCTCCCCTGGGCGCCAGGCTGATCGCCTGCGACGGCGTGGACGCCGCGACCCTGGCCGAGCGCCGCGTCGGCGCCTTCCGCGGACGCTGGGTCCTTGAAGCGCAGAAGGTCCAGTTCGGCGACTGGGTCTTCATGAGCCCGAGCAATCCGTGGATCCCGGAGATGTCGGAGTGTCGCTTCGAGACCCAGGGCGTCGCGCGATCCTACCGCCTGAACTGGCGCGCGATCGAAGCCCAGGACCTCGGCGCCCGCCGCACCGCCCTCGCCCAACGGGTTTCACCCGGCTTCGGCATGAAGACGCTGGACGACGGCGGCGTGTGGCTATCGATGCCCTCCTTCAACGGCGACCCCGCGTCCGAAGCCTATGCCGCCCTCACGACCCTGCTGACGCAGGCGACGGAAAACCAGGCCCGTCTGCGCGCCGCCCCCTATGTGGTTCTGGACGTCCGCGACAACGGCGGCGGGTCTTCGCACTGGAGCGCGCGTCTGGCGCTGACCCTCTGGGGCGGAGACTGGGCCACGACCCATCCCCTGGCCCCGATCGAAAGCGTCGAATGGCGGGCGTCCGAAGCCAATATCGCGGGTCTCAAGGCGTTCCGCGATCAGCTGACCGCGGCCAATGGCGACCCCCAGATGATCGCCTGGGCGGACAACGCCATCGCGGGAATGCAGAACGCGATAGCCGTCGGCGAACCGTTGTGGCGGGATCAGAACACGCCGGAGACCCCGCCCACCTACCCCGTTCCGCCGGAAAATCCGATGAAGGGGACCGTTTACGTCCTGACCGACTTCCGTTGCGGCTCGGCCTGCCTGGACGCCGTCGATCTGTGGAAGACGCTGGGCGCCGTACAGATCGGTCGGGAGACCAATGCCGACACCGTATATATGGAGCTGCGCGAAGCCGCCCTGCCCAGCGGCCTGGCCAGGGTGTGGATCCCGATGAAGGTCTATCGCGGCCGGGCCCGGGGCAACAACGAACCGCAGATTCCGGCGCACGCCTATGCCGGAAACATGGCCGACGAGCAGGCGCTCCAGGCCTGGGTGCGGGAACTGCAGGCGGCGGACTAGGCCCCCGAAAATGAGAAGGCCAGATCGGTCTCGCCCGTGATCTGGCCGCCCGCGTCAAAGCGGCGTTCCAGGATGCGTCCCCGCCCCTCGGCGTCGATCGCCACCACCGTCCCGCAGCGGGTGCCGTAGACCGGCCCGCGGATGAAGACGGACGAGTTGCGCGGCTCGAACGGAACGTCGGACGGCTGCGCGGGGATCGAACCGTCCACGCCCAGTCGTTCGTCCTGAAGGCCGTCGAGCAGCATCTCGGGGTGGTCCGCCGCGCCCTCCAGCCAGTCCGCCAGGGTCGCCTTGAGGCGAAGGGTCTTCGGCCAGGGTTCATCCAGCTCGCCGTTGGAAAGACCATAGAGGCCCGGCGTCAGCGGGCGGCGAACCGGCGCGGGTTGATTGGTCCAGAAGACCGCCTCGTCGTTCTCGACGCGGATCAGGTTGAACGGGCTGAAGGTCTCCAGCACGGCGTCGGACGGGTTCTGGAAATCGCCCCCGCCCCGCAACATGTCGCTGAGCAGCAGACCACGGGACGGAGCGTCGGTCTTCGGTCCGCCGAAACCTCGCAGGTTGGTCACCACGGCAAGCCGGCCCTGTTCGGACACGCCCAGCCAGGTTCCGCCCGAAAGCCGGTCACGCCCCGCCAGGACGTGATCCGCGCCCGGCCATCTCGCCAACGGATCGGCGGGCCGCATATGCAGTTCGTCGCGATTGCCGGCGAGAACGAGGTGCCAGCGAGGATGGGCGCGCCAGGCGAAGGCTAGAACGCACATGCGAGCTCCTGTTCGAGGCTGGCCGACATCCCGCTGGCTTAGGCGAGGCCCGACCGCACGTCACCCCCGATGTTGGAGACGCGCCCTGTGCGCGGCGCTACGCCCCGTAATAGGCGTCCCCGGCCTGGACGGCGTTCCACCGGCGTTGCGAGACGGCGTCGACCTTGTCGGGCCAGGAGCGGCGTCCCGGCTTCAGCTCCGATGCGCGAACCACGACCGCGGGCCAGGCCGCCTGGCCGCCTTCGTCCCGAAGTTCGAACCGCACCGTGGGATCCTCGGCGGTGAGATCGAAGTCGACCACGCCGAAATTCACGCCCGCGGAGAAGGCCTGGCGGACGCGCAGGACCGGCCGACCGGTGAGATAGAGATCGACGGTGTCCTGAGCCAGCGGCGAGCTGACGAACTCATACAGATCGTACCCGCCGCGGTCAGACCAGGGCAGGCAGTTCAACTCGCCGAAATGGGTGTCGCCCGACAGCAGCAGAACGCCTTCGATATCGTGACGCATGATCTCCGAAAAGATCGCGTCGCGTTCATGGGTGAAGGACGCCCAGGAGTCGGCGCCCTCGGCCTTTCCGTCGTTCCAGCCGGATCCGGAGATCAGAACCTTGAACGGCGCGCGGCTGCTTTTCAGCCCGTCGAGCAGCCATTCGCGCTGGCGCTCGCCCAGCATCGTCTTGCCGGCGACATCGGGGTCCTCGTTCGGGTCCCTGTGATAGCGGACATCCAGGAAGAAGAAGTCCACGCCGCCCTGGGACCACCGAAAGAAGGCTCCGGGCGTGTCCGGCAGGCCGGCGGATGGATTTGGCCAGTACCGCCGGAAGACCTCGAGCGCGGCGACCTTGCCGGGATGCCGGCGATCCTGGTCGTTAAGGCCGTAGTCGTGATCGTCCCAGATGCAGAACTGGGGAACGGAGGCCATGAAGCGGCGGATTTCCGGCAGGTCTCTTTGCCGACGGTACTCCTCGGCGAGGATGGCCGGTTCCAGGCTGTCGGCGTAGACGGCGTCCCCCGCCCAGACAAACAGGTCCGATTCGGCGGTCTCCACGGCGCGCCAGATCGGCTGGACGGGATACCGCGCCCGGCGGGCGCAGGAGCCGAAGGCCAACCGGAACCTCGAAAGCCCCGTCGCCGGCGCGGTGAAACTCCAGGGCTCGTGTCCCTGATCGTCAGGGTTGGCCTTGCCGTCGACCAGAACCCGGTAGACGTGCCTCTGTCCCGGCGCGAGCCCTTCGAGGACGTGCTGCTGCACGAAGTCTTCGGCCGCCGAGGCGATCTGGACGGCGCTGCGACGAGGCTGCGGGAACGTGGGATCGGTGTCGTACTCGATGCAGACCGGCCAGGGTCCGCTGGCGCGGGTCCAGACGACCGCCTGGTCGGCCGCGCAGGCTCCCAAGACCGGCCCCTGCATCAATCGCTTGATGCCCAGCCAGTCGACATTGGATTGCGCCAGCGCCAGTCCGGGCGCCGTGACCGCCAGTCCGGTTCCTATGAGGGTGCGGCGGCTAAGCGGCATGGCGATATCCAGGAAAGAAGACCGCGCCGCCGCCCCGATCAGGAGGCGACGGCGCAAGCCGGTTAGAAGGCGTAGCGCAATCCGGCGCCGTAGGTGGCCGGCGCGCCGACAAGGCGCGAGGCCCCGTTCAGCTCGGGGAAATACACCTCGTCGGTGATGTTCCGGCCATAGACATAGACCGACCAGTTCGCGTCGCTGCTCAGTTCCATCCGGGCGTTCACCAGGGTGTAGGCCTCGGCCGTATTCCCCGGAGCCGCGTTCAGCCGGTTGGATTCCTCGCCGTGATGCGAGGCCGACAGGCGCGTATCCAGACGCCAGCCCCCTTCAAGGACCAGTCCGTGGTTCAGCGACAGCGTCGCGGTCACATCGGGCGCCCCCGGCAGGGGATCGCCGACGGTCTGCAGCACTTCCGCCACCCGCGCGGAGCTGAAGGAAATAATCTCGGTGTCCAGGAAGGCCGCGGACAGGTCCAGGTCCAGGGTCTGGTTCACGCCTTCGAACAGCACGGCGTTGACGGCGAACTCGATGCCCTTGCTCTCCGCTTCGCCGACGTTGGCCCGTCCGTTGGTGTCGTTTGCCAGACGGGTCGTCGCCTGCAGCTCCTTGAACTTGTAGGAGAAGGCGTCCAGCGACACGCGCAGGCGCGGGGTGGTCCAGCGCAGACCGGTCTCATAGGCCGTCACCGTCTCGGAATCGAACGGCTGGGTCTCCGCTTCCGTGAAGATCGAGGTCCCGTCGAAGCCGCCGCCGCGATACCCGGTTCCGACCGAGACGAACACATTCAGGCTCGGGGTGAAGGCGTACTTCGCCGTCACCCGGCCGGAGAGGTTGTCATCCTCGAACGCCCGATCCCAGATGAACGGGTTGGTCGTGGCGAAGGTGGTTGTGAAGGTCGAGATGCCCCAGGGATTCAGGTCGTCGTTGCGGCCGCTGAAGGTGGCTTCGTCGCGGGTGTAGCGAAGACCGCCCGACACCTGGAGCTTGTCGGTCAGATGGTAGTCGACCTGACCGAACAGGGCGACGCTGTTGCGGCTCTGCCGGTGCAGATTGTCGTACATGGTCCGGGCCGTATAGCTGGTCCAGCGCGTATCGAAATCGATGTCGTCAGCGACGTAGAAGGCGCCCATGATCCAGTCCATGCGGCCGCCGGTGTCGTCGCCCAGGCGGATCTCCAGCGAGGTCTGGCTCAGCTCTTCATCGGCGTCGAACCGCGAGGCGGGATACGGGGAACCGTCGCCGTTGCCCTGGACAGCCCGCGTCGTGCCCTGGGCCGCGCCGATGACGGTCAGGTTCAGATTGTCGGCCAGGCGATGCTCCAGCGTCGCCGAGAAGCCGTAGATGTCGATGGCCTGCGTCGGATACTCCGCCGAGTAGAACTCGTAGGGATCATCGTTCTCGCCCGCATTGGCGATGTTGGAGTCCAGGGCCGCGGAGATGCGATCGTACTGACGGGTGTCGCCGCGGTCGCGGCTGCCGAACAGCTTCAGGGTCAGTTCGGTGTCGGGCGTGAACACCAGCGCGACCGTCGCGCGCGCGGCGAACAGGTCCTTGTCGCCGAAGCCCTCGCGGCGGCCGGGATCGACGATCGCCGGCACCTGGGTCTGGGTCACGCCGCCGATCACGGGACGGAAACCGGCCAGATCGCCGGCGCCGGCGCCCGTCATGAAGCCGCCGCCCTGTTCGGCGAAGACCGCCAGCCGAACCCCGATGTTCTCGCCCAGCGGACCGCCGACGGCCGCCTCCATGGCGGTGTAGTCATAGCTTCCGATCTCGATCCGGCCTGATCCATCGACCACATCGCCCGCCCCCCGGGTGATGGCGTTGATCACGCCGGCGGTGGTGTTGCGGCCATACAGGGTGCCTTGCGGTCCCTTCAGGATCTCCACCCGGTCCAGATCGAACAGGGGCATGCCCAGATAGGCGTTGGAGGTCTGGTAGACGCCGTCGACATGCAGGGCGACCGACGGGTTGCCGTTGGGCTTGTAGTCGTCGGCGCCGCCGATGCCGCGGATGCTGATCAGGCCGTAGTTGGTCCCCCCAAAGGCATAGTTGACCGAGACGCCGGGAACCTCGTCCACCAAGCCGGTGACGCTGGTGATCCCGCGCTGCAGGACATCTTCGCCGCCGACGACCGTCACGGCCAGCGGAACGTCCTGAATGCGCTCGGCGCGCTTCTGGGCGGTGACGATTACCTCGTCGAGGTTGGTGGCTGTGGTCTCGTCCTGGGCTGCAACAGAAAAGGTCCGGGCTCCAACGAGGGTCACCGTCAGCCCCGTCCCCTCCAGCATGCGGTCGAGGGCCTGGGCCGGGGTCATGGCGCCGACGACGCGGCCGGCGCGCTTGCCGCGGACGGCCTCCGGCGCGAACAGCACCTGCACGTCCGCGCTCCGCGCCAGATTGGTCAGCCCGTCCTCGAGGGGTTGGCTCTCGATGGCGAAGGCGACGTGCCTGCCCGACCCCGTCGATTGCGCCAGGGCCGGCGCGGCGGCGGCGAGGACCGCAAGCGCGGTACAGGCCAGAAGCCCGTGCTTGAAGGCGCCGATAACCGGCTGGGAGATTTGCATTGGAGTGCCCCTGAGCTCTGTCGGCCGGTCCGCGCCGGCTCCCCCTCAGAAACGGAAGCCCATCGCCGACTCCGCACCCCGTCTTGGAAATTTCATCAAAGCTTGGCCGTTCCGTCAGGCGTCGAGATGCGCCAGACACCGTCCACCGTCCGTCTCACGGACAGGTCGAAGCCGCTGGCGAGACCCATGGCGAACTCGCGGGCGCCGTCGTAGCGGAACGAGCCGGAGATGCGCTTTTCTCCGGCGGCGGCGTCTTCGAGGGCCAACCGGTCGGGCGAGTATCGGTTGAAGGCGGCCACCACGTCGCGCAGAGGCCAGTCCCGCACCACAAGCCGGCCCAGCCGCCAAGCCGTCTCGGACTCCACGTCGGCGACGGCGACGGCGACCTGTCCGGCCCGCACCTCGCCGCGCTGACCCGCTTCCAGGCGGATAGCAGGCCCCCTTCCCCGCTGATCCGCCACGCGAAGCCATCCCTGTTCGACGACCACCTCGGGCTGGTCGTCCAGATTGGTCAGTTGGAACCGCCCGCCCTCGGCCGTCACCGTCCGCTCGCCGACCCTGACCGAGATCGGCTGCGCGGCGTTCGGCAGGATCTGGAAATAGGCCTGCCCGGCCTCTAGAACGGCGGCGCGCCGATCACCGGCGTAGTCGAGCCGCAGGCGGCTCATCGGGGCCAGCGTGACCTCGGACCCGTCGGGCAGCGGCGCGGTCAGCCGTTGTCCGGCGTCGGTCGAGATCAGCGCGCGCGCCGGCGAGGCCGCGGTCATCACCCAGACGCCGCTGCAGGCCGCCGCGATCGCGCCGCCGGTCAGGCCGAGCAGAGCGCGACGGCGATCGATCCGCCGCTCACCCCGCCCCAACGCCGCCGCGCGCAGGGACAGAATCTCCGGCTCCCCGGCGTCCAGCGCCAGGACGCTCCAGGCCTTCTGACAGTCCCGATAGGCCACCAGATTGGCCGGATCTTCATCCAGCCAGAGGCGAAATCCGACCTCGTCCTGCGAACTGGCCGCGCCGCCGCTGTTCATCCGCGCGAACCAGAAGGCGGCCGGGTCGGCGTGGTCGTCGTTGTGCGAGTGAGGCCCCGGACGCATCAGCAATCGGTCTCGATGAGGT
>NZ_JAHFPF010000287.1 GCF_023259385.1 Brevundimonas sp.
GACGTCGAGCTGATGATGGCCAGCGCCGTCATCACCGTCGCCCCGGTGCTGATCCTCTTCCTCGCCCTGCAACGCTACTACATCCGCGGCATGCTCGCGGGCAGCGTGAAGGGTTGAACCAAATCGTCCGCTCATCCCGGTGAAAGCCGGGACCCAGTATTTTGGGCGAAGGAGCGGAACCGGGATCACACCGTCGCTGATCCCCTGAACGCCGGCGTCACGCTGGACAGGACTGGGTCCCGGCTTTCGCCGGGATGAGCGGAGAGTTTGTATGCGCCCGTTTATCATCGCCGCCGCCTTCGCCCTGGCCCTCGCGCTCCCGGCTCACGCCCAGGCCCCCCGCGCGCTCGACACGTTCGAGACCCTGACCCCGAGGAAGGCCGACGCCTCCACCGATGTGTCCTCGGCGATCTCGGCCGTCGACGGCCACGACGGCCGGGCGATGCGGCTGGACTACGACTTCAACGGCCGGTCCGGCTACGCCTTCGCGGCGCGGACGCTCGATCTGACGGTCCCCGACAACTACGAGATCAGCTTCTGGGCGCGCGGCGAGATGCTGCCCAATACGCTGGAGATCAAATTCACCGACGCCTCGGGCGAGAACGTCCACTGGCGCCAGGTGCGGGCCTTCCAGGCCGCGAACGGCTGGACCCGCTACACGATCAAGAAACGCCAGATCATCTGGGCTTGGGGACCGAACCCCGACCGCACCTTCCGCGGCGCCGCGCGGATCGAGTTCGTGGTCACGGCGGGGCAGGGCGGCAAAGGCTGGTTGAAGATCGACCAGCTGGAGCTGCGCGACCTGCCGCCCGAGCCGTCGGTCGCCCCGCGTCCGGTGGTGAGCGCGTCCAGCGAGGACGGCGTCAATCTCGCCGCCCGCGCGGTCGATGACGATCCGCTGACCTTCTGGCGCACCACGGGGGCCGGGGCGCAGAGCCTGACGCTGGACCTCGGCTATGAACGGGAGTTCGGGGGTCTGACCCTGCGCTGGGCCGAGCGGATGGCGGCGTCGCGCTATCGACTGATGGCGTCGTCGGACGGGCGCGACTGGCGCGAGCTGGCGGCGGTGAACGGCGGTGACGGCGGCGTCGACTGGCTGCGCACGCCGGAGGCCTCGGCCCGCTGGCTGCGCCTCGACCTGGAGGCGCCCCGCGACGAGAGCGGCGTCGTCGGTCAGGCGGGCGCGGGTCAGCGCCTGGGCCAGGCGGCGGCCGACGCCTATGCGCTGAACAGCCTCGAGATCGAGCCCCTGTCGTTCGGCGAGACCCCGACGACCTTCATGCTGGCCGTGGCCGGGGAGAGCCGTCGCGGCCTCTATCCGCGCGGCTTCGCGGGCGAGCAGCCCTACTGGACCCTGGTCGGCGTCGACGGCGGCGGCGAGAGCGGCCTGATGGGCGAGGACGGCGCGATTGAGCTAAGTCGCGGCGGTCCATCCATCGAGCCCTTCGTGCTGGACAACGGGCGGCTGGTGACCTGGGCCGATGTGAACATCACCCAGAGCCTCGCGGGCGGCGACCTGCCGATCCCCTCCGTGACGTGGGAAGGCGACGGCTGGACCCTCAAGACCACAGCCTTCGCGGAGGGCGGGCGGCGTCCGCCGTCGATCTATGGCCGCTATGACCTGACCAACACCTCGGATCGCCCACGCACCCTGACGCTGGCGCTGGCCGCGCGCCCGTTCCAGGTCAACGGGCCGAGCCAGTTCCTGACCACGCCCGGCGGCGTGGCCCCCATCGACGGCATGACCTGGCAGGCGCACGGCGTCCTGCCGCTTGTCGGCGGCGCCACCATCCGGCCCGTCGTCGCGCCGGATCGCTATGTCGCCTCGACCTTCGACGCGGGATCGGATCCGCAGAGTCTTCTGGCCTCGGGCCGCACCAGTGGCCGGACCGTGGTGGACCCTACCGGCCTGGCCTCGGGCGCCTTCATCTATGACGTGACGCTGGCGCCGGGCGAGACGCGAACCTTCGGCTTCATGTCGCCGCTGACCCGGAGCCATCTGTATTTCGCCGACACCCAGGGCTCGGACGACCCCGCCGCCTTCTTCTCGGCGCGTCAGGCCGAGACCGCCGCCGGCTGGCGCGAGAAGCTGGACCGGTTCGACATCACCCTGCCGCCCGCCGCCGGACCGGTGGAGGCGGTGATGAAGGCCTCGCTGGCCCATATGCTGATGTCGCGCCAGGGGCCGATCCTGCAGCCGGGCACGCGCAGCTATAACCGCAGCTGGATCCGCGACGGGGCCATGATGGCCGAGGGGCTGAACCGGCTGGGCCACGCGGACCTGTCGGCGGACTATCTGCGCTGGTTCGCGCCGCTGGTGTTCGAGAACGGCAAGGTGCCGTGCTGCGCCGACAGCCGGGGCGCCGATCCGGTGCCCGAGAACGACAGCCACGGCGAGTTCGTCTTCCTGGCCGCCGAGGCCTATCGCTACACCGGCGACCGCGAGCTACTGCGCTCGGTCTGGCCGCAGGTGCAGGGCGCCATTCGCTACATGGACGAACTGCGCGCCTCGACACGGACGGCGGAGTTCGAGGCGGTGGACAAGCGCCACCTCTACGGCCTGCTGCCCCCCACCATCAGCCACGAGGGCTATTCGGACCGTCCGGCCTACAGCTATTGGGACGACTTCTGGGGGCTGCGCGGCTACGGCGACGCGGTCTTCATCGCCGAGACCCTGGGGGACGCGGAGGCCGCCGCCCGCTTCCGGGCCTCGGAGGCCCAGTTCAAGGCCGACATCATGGCCTCGATCACCGCGACAGCGCGGGCGCACGGCATCGACTGGATCGCCGGGGCCGCCGACCGGGGCGATTTCGACGCCACCTCCACCACCATCGCCCTGTCGCCGGGCGGGTTGGTCGACGACCTGCCGCAGGGCCTGCTGACCGGCACCTTCGACAAGTGGTGGGAGAACTTCACCGCCCGGCAGGAGAACCGCCAGGGGTGGAAGGACTACACGCCCTACGAACTGCGCAATGTCGGGGCCATGGTGCGTCTGGGACGACGGGATGAGGCGCTGCGGGCGCTGGACTTCTACTTCGCCGACATGCGTCCCCGGGCGTGGAACGGCTGGGCCGAGGTGGTGGGCCGCGATGAACGCGAGCCGCGCTTCATCGGCGACATGCCGCACGCCTGGATCAGCTCGGACTACATCCGCTCGGCCCTGGACCTGCTGGTCTATGAGCGCGACAGCGACCACGCCCTGGTGCTGGCCGCCGGCGTGCCGACCGCCTGGCTGGAGGGCGAGGGCGTCGGGGTTCGCGCGGTCCGCACCCCCTACGGAGCGCTGACCTATCGCCTGCGCCGGGACGGACGCGGCTTCGTGCTGACGCTGGAGCCGGGCGTGACGCCGCCGGGCGGGTTCGTCATCCCGTGGCCGAAGGGCCAGACGCCGCCGGCCGCCGTGCGGATCGACGGCCGCGCGGCGGCCTTCGCCGACGGGGAGCTGAAGATTCCCGCCGGCGCGCGCCGGGTGGAGCTGCGCTGATCAGGAGGCGGCGGGCGGGGCCTCGACGGCGGCCTCGGCAGCCGGGGCCGCCTCGCCCTCGCAGTAGACCATCCCCTCGACGTTGAAGTCGCCGGGCCGGCCGCCGTAGTGCTCGTACAGCACCGTCGGGCGCACCGCGGTGTGGATGATCTTGCGCTTCACCTTGCCGCCGCACAGCTCCTGCGCCCGCCGTTCCCAGTAGGCCATGGCGGTGTCGGGATCGGGCCGGATGACGCGGACGGTGTGGCCGCCGTCCGCAGTCGGCGTGTCCAGATAGCCGTAGTAGGCCTTCTCGGGGCCGCCGATCATGACGTAGCCATGATCGGTCATGCACCCGCCGGCGCCCAGGCCCGCCAGGGCGATGAGGGCCGCCGTCCGGGCGACGCGGCTCATCGCGAGCGGCGCGACGGGCGGGCGGCCTCGCGGATCGCGGTCATGCGGTCCTGGTGCACGCGCGCGATGCTCATGGTGTTGCCGTAGGTGGTGAAGCCCACGACCTCTGCCGGCGACGAGACGTAGGAGCCGGTGATGGTCCCGGCGCCGATGCGGCGCACGGTGCGGCCGTCGGGCAGGGTCTCGACCAATTCATCCTGGCCGGTCAGGCTGGGCACCGCCGTCCGGTTCAGGTCCAGCAGCGTATAGCGGGCGATGAAGACGTGCGCGTTCTCGATCTCGGCGCGCAGCAGGGCGCCGTTGTCCTTGATCCAGTCGCGGGCCAGGAAGATGCCGATCTCCCCCTTGGTCAGCTCGTCGTCGCGGGCCTGCT
>NZ_JAHFPF010000041.1 GCF_023259385.1 Brevundimonas sp.
CCAGCCGGCGCGGCCTCTCGATGAGGCGGATCTGACCGAAACCCGGTCGGCTGGCGCAACCGCTTGCGCGACTTTCATCCCCGGCCTGACGGCCTTCCTCGCGAAACAAGAAAGTCTCTTGTCGCGGTCCTCCGCTTCGCTGCGGGGGCTCGCTCCACTCTCCCTGCGCGCCGCCCGGGCCCCGGTCTCCCGATCGCCATCGAGGCCGCGGCAGGCGTGGCCCGAAGCAAAGGAGAGACTGACATGGCCACCATCGGCACCTTCACCGCCCAAGGCGACGGCTACACCGGTTCGATCAAGACCCTCACCCTGAACGTCAAGGCGGCGGTTCTTCGGCCCAACGAGAAGAACGACGACAAGGCCCCCGACTTCCGGATCTTCGCCGGCCAGACCGAGTTCGGCGCCGCCTGGAAGCGCAAGAGCCAGCAAGACCGCGACTACCTCTCGGTCAAGCTCGACGATCCCAGCTTCCCGGGACCGATCTACGCCTCCCTGGTGGAGGTCGAGGGCGGACACAGCCTGATCTGGTCCCGCTGACCAAAGAGCCGCGGCGGCGCGGAGACCGCGCCGCCGCTCCTTCTTCCCACACTCCGTTTCGAGGAGGCCGCCATGACGCGCCCCGCCGATCCCGCACGCCCGGACATCCACACCCGGGTCACCCAACAGATCATCGCCCAGCTCGAAGCCGGGGTCCGCCCCTGGACCCAGCCCTGGAAGGCCTCGATCTCCGTCAGCCGCCCGCTCCGCCATGATGGAACGCCCTACAACGGCATCAATGTCGTCCTGCTCTGGGGCGAAGCGGCCAGCCGGGGATTCAGCCGCTCCACCTGGATGACCTTCCGTCAGGCGCTGGCCCTCGGCGCCCACGTCCGTAAGGGCGAACGCGGCGCGACGGTCGTCTACGCCAACCAGATCGTCCGTGAGGACACCGACGACACGGGCGCGGACGTCCAGCAGCGCATCCCGTTCCTGAAGGCCTACACCGTCTTCAACGTCGATCAGATCGAAGGCCTGCCGGAGCGCTTCGGCGAACCGGAGACGATCGAGATTAATCCGGATGAGCGGATCGCCCGCATCGACGCCTTCTTCAGACACTGCGGCGCCGAGATCCGGCACGGCGGCGGCAGCGCCTACTACGCCCCGGGTCCGGACCATGTGCAGATGCCGCCGTTCGAATGTTTCGAGACGGCGGACGACTACTACAGCACCCTCGGCCACGAGATGACCCACTGGACGCGCCATCCCACGCGTCTCGATCGGGACCTGGGCCGTCAGCGCTTCGGCGACGCCGGCTATGCCCGCGAAGAGCTCGTCGCCGAGCTCGGCGCCGCCTTCCTCTGCGCGGACCTCGGGCTCGCCCTCGAACCGCGCGAGGACCATGCGGCCTATATCGCCAACTGGCTCGAGGTCCTGAAGGACGACAAGCGCTTCATCGTCTCGGCGGCCTCGCACGCGCAGAAGGCGGTCGACCATCTGCACGGTCTGCAGCCCTGAGGCCGGGACGGGCCGACGAGCCGTCGGCCCGTTTCCTCAGAAGTCGAGGAAGATCGCGGCCTTCTGTCGGTCCGCGAAGCTGACGACTGTGTGCGTGAACGCCGCGTTCTCGGCGTAGCTGGCCTCGAGAAGACCGATGAGGCGCTCCCGGTTGCGCGCCTGGGCCGGGCTCAGGGCGGCCTTCAATCCCGAACCTCGTCCTCGTCCACACTGGAGATCCAGCTGAAGACTTTGGCGAGGAAGCCGACCATCACATCGGAGGCTTGGACGCCGGGATCGTCATGCGACCTCTCGACGAAGCGATAGTTGCAAAAGGGGGCGTCGCCGTCGGTCAACGTCATCCGGGCGAGCTCGCCGGAGACGACGTCCTCGGCGTCGAAGATGTGGCTCGCATTCTTGAGGATGCAGATGCGCTCCAGGAAGAAATCCCGGAAGCCGTCGATCAGAACCCGCGCTTCCCCGCCCTCTATGAAGGGCAAGGGATGGTGGCGGCCCATCTGCAGCAGGCCCCGCAGCATCTGGTAGCCGAAATGATCCAGCAGACCGGCGTGATCTTCCGCGAAGGCGATCAACTCGGTCATGAAGGCGTGCCGGTTTTCCGGCTTCAGGTCGGGATAGTCGAACCGGGCCATCAGGGCCGCGGTCCGGGCCCGGTCGGCGCGAAGCACGGTGCAGAGGTCCGACTTCAGGGTTTCCCCGAAGCCGTCCGGCATTTTCCCGGCCGCCAGCACCGAGTCGACGACATCGACGACGGACCAGTAGAAGGGGTCGAGCGCGAGGTAGTGGACGAGGAAGTCTTCCTCCAGCGCCCAGTCGAGAAACGTTTCGAGCTTCCTCGACCCGAGGACCTTCGGAAACTCGCCCCGGCCGAAGAGCGCGAAATGCAGCTCCTCGGCGTTGGGCTGGATGAAGGCCCGCGCCCTCAGCGGCGCGACATCGATCGGGGTCGAATCCCGACGACCGAGACCGCCGAGCACCCAGCAGTTCAGATCCGGGACGTTGAAGGCGTCGGCCTGGAGATGCAGTCGCCGGATATTGTTCGTTTCGTCGTAGTAGAGCCAGTAGGCCCGGTCGGCGTGGATCAGGCCGTGCGCCTCGATGGCCGTCCGCCTCAGCATGTTCACGTCGATGACCGGGCTCGTCGTCCCGGAGGGCTCGCTCACGCCTCGTCCTTCCCGGGGCGGGGCAGGGCGAGACGCTCGGCCGGGTGGACCTCGGGGAAGCGGTCGACCGTCCCGCGCCAGTCGTCCATCGCCGGCGACAGCCAGCGGGTCATCTCCAGCATGGCCTGATGCAGCTTGGGCAGGTTCCCGTAGAGAATGGGTTCGTGGTGGGCGATCCGGTTCCGCAGGAGCCGCACCTGTGTCAGGCGCGCGGTGAAGTCCTTCCTGGCCAGGAAGCGGCCTTCCCGCGTGGCGATCCGGTGCAGGGTGCGCTTCCACAGATCGTCCTGCTCCCGCCCGAACATCGAGGTCCAAAAGCTGAAGGTCAGGGCGGCGACCACGCGGCCGTCCTCGATCGGCTTGCCCGCCTCGGTCAGCTCGGCGATCGCCGTGCGCACCTGTTCGGCCTGACGGTCGGTGACGTGACCGGCCTCGGGCTGGAACCAGCCCGGGCCATGGGCCTCGGACATCACCGTATGGATGCGATTGCGCAGCGCCACCTCCAGGGCCTGGAGGGGCACATAGAGGGCTTCGGAGACCTGGGTGTTCAGCGTATAGAGGGCCACGGCGCGCTCGCGGTCGCCTTCCGCCCACGCGACATAGCGGGCGAAGCGTTCGAGAGAGAGCGCGGCTTCCACCGCATCGGCGTCGGCCGCCGGCCTTGCATCAGGGTGGGTCATGGATTATCTCTACCTGCGTACACCCCGGGATCGCCTCTGCTGCAAAGCATGCCCCCGGGGTAAATCAATTCTGGGCCCGGACTTTACGGCTGACGCAGTCCCACCGGAGTGGAGACACGAAGCCGGGCGGCCTCCCGATCCTTGCGCGCCTGGGTGAACTCGGGTTCGAGCTTGCGGACCCGTTCGATCAGACCATCGAGATGGTAGATGTTGGAGGCCCAGTCGCCGGCCGCCGTCTTGCGCATCTCGCGACGCACCAGGCCGGCCTGCTCAAGCTGCCGCATATTGGTCTGGATAGTCTTCGGCTTCACACCGATGCGGCGGCCGAGCTCCGCCCGCGACGGGAAGGGGGCGCGGTTCGGGTCCCGGTAATAGTCCAGCAGCTGAACCAGGATGTTGAACTGCATTGCGGTCAGCCCCAGTCGCGACTGCGCCTGGATCAGGATCGACGGGATGCCGGCATAACCGTTGGCGATGACGGCCTTGCCCCAGATCCGGTCCTGCGACGCGGCGGTCTTGGCGGGGGGCGGGGCGGGGGCGAGCGGCGGGAACGGGACAACGCTCGGTGAGGCGGGGGTGGACATGGCGGAAACTCCTTCCCCACGAACCTATGGGTGCGATGGGCGGCGAACAAGGTTCCGGGGTTGCGGAAGTATGGCGCCGTCATGACCTACCTGACTGGGTATGCTTACGATCGTTACGCCAGATGCGCCGCTTAACGTCCCGCTGATTCAGCGGCAGGCTGAGGACCCAGGTGGGGTTCGCACGAGCCCCACCGGTAGGGCGGGAAAAAGACCCACCCTCCGAGCGGGCGCGCCGCGAGGTCTTCCTCTTCCCGCCTGGTTGGGGCGCCCTTCAGGGCGGCGGGCGAGCGGCCGGAACCGGCCGCCGAGGGGAGGTCGGGCCAGCCCCGTAAGCCTACGGGGCGAAGGGGGTGAGGGTTCTAGGGCAGGATAGGCTTTGCGCCGGCAATGTCTGACAGACCCACTCGCCCATGGATCGCCTCACCCTTCGCCTCCCTCCCGATTTGATCCGCCGCTTCGACGCCGCCGCGGCCTCGCGCGGCGGACGCGCGCGGCTCCTGCGACGGCTGATGGAAGCGGCGGCCCAGGTGCCGTTTCCGGAGGCCCCGGCGACGCCGCCCGCGCGCCTGAAGGCCAAACTGGGCCTGCGGCTGACCATCGAGGACATGACCGCCCTGGAGCGCGAGGCGGCCCGGAGAGGCCAGTCCCGGACACAATGGACCGTGGCTCTGATCCGCGCGCGGCTGCATGGCCGACCTCAGCTCAGCCGTGGCGAGGCGATCGCTTTTCTGGAGGTGCAGCGCGAACTTCGCCGGATCGGCGTCAACATCAACCAGATCGCCCGGGCCCTGAACACGGCCGTGATGGAGGGCGCGGTGCTGGACCTGGAGGTCGCCCAGCTGGACGCCTATGCGCACGAAATCCGCGCGCACCTGGTCGGGGTGCGGGACGCCTTCGCGGGTAATCTGTCGTACTGGACGCCCGACCCATGAACGACTTTCGCCTCCCGTCAGGGTTCGAGGAGGCGCTGCGTCCTCCCGTCCGCATGCGGCGGGCGAGGCTGGCGCACGCGGTGCTGCGTGTAACGCGAGGGAAGGGAAGCGAGCCGGCGACCGCCAGGCTTCAGCGCGTCGCGCGCCGCGCCCCGGAGGTGATGGTCAAGATCACCGGCCGAACGCGGGACGGCGACCATCTGCAGCGCCACCTGGACTACATCACCCGAAAAGGAAAACTGGTCCTGGAGGGACCCGACGGCGAGTGTCTGTCGGGACGTGCGGAGGTCCGCGCGCTGGCCGAGGACTGGCGCGCAGAACTGGATTTTCTGGCGTCCCGAAAGGATGCTCCGGTCTCGCTGTCGATCGTTCTGAGCATGCCGGCGGGGGTGGAACCCGGCCGGGTGCACGATGCCTCGCGCGCGTTCGCGGACGCCCTGTTCGGCGATCGCCATCCCTATGTCTTCGCCCTGCATACGGATGATCGGCATCCCCACGTCCATCTCACCGTCCGGGCGCTTGGACGTGACGGGGAACGGCTCAATCCGCGCAAGGCGGACCTCCAGCTCTGGCGCGAGACCTTCGCAGCGGCCCTGCGTGATCGGGGCGTCGAGGCCGAAGCCACGCCGCGACGCGCGCGTGGTGTGGTGCGCAAGAGCGAACGCACGCCCGTTCGAAAGCTGCGCGAGCGGTTCGAGCGTGGAGAGGGGGCGATGCCGGAGACGCTCAGGGGCGCGTTAAAGGACGCTGCCAGGCCGGCGGCTGAAGCGGAGCCTTGGGAGGTCCACCTGCGCCAGAAGCAGGCGCAAATCCGGAAGGCGCTCGTGGTTGAGGCCTTGCGGCTTCAGGCGTCGAAACTGGAGGCAGACCGTAGCCTCGGGCGCGACCTGGAGACCTTTGTTCGGACACTGCCGCCCGTCGCGACCCGGCGGGAAATTCTGGCCCGGGCCCTCGGCGAAGATCATGGGCGGAGCGCGCGAGGCAAAGATCGAACTCGCTGACGAGGACGATCGTCTGATGCCGGGGCTGTGGACGCGGTCAGAGCGGCAGCTCCGGTTGCCGACACAACGGCGCGGCCTCATCACCGCTGCCGGGTTCGCTCCCCCCGCGTCCGCGCGTCACGGCTGTCGGGCCCGCGGGACTTGTCCGACCCAGGGTGAACCCGCGCCCACGCCTGTTGCAGCAGACGGGCCTGGGTGGCCGGATCCGAGATGAGGGTGCGGACGACCACGGCGGCCATGTCCAGACGCCGCTTCACCTCTTCGCGTGATGGCTCCGTGGCGCGGCGGCCGGCCCGATCGGTTGACTCTTTGGCGGCCTGTCGATCCCGTTCAGTCGGCTTGTAGCCCGCGACCGCGAGACCCAGCGATCGTCCCTGCACCCAGACTTCGCGGCGGAAGGCGTCGTCACCGGAGACCTTGATGCCCGACCAGCCGCGGTGCTGGGCGATCCGGAGCATGGAGGCGACGGAGTCCGGATATCTGGAGAAGACCTGCGCCAAGCTGCGCGTCCGCACGCGTATCGAAGCGGTCGCGGTCGCCGTTCGCGATGGCATCATCGATCCCGACGCGGAGTGAGGTTTGGTGCAACGAAGAGTAGGGGGCGGGTCTGGAACTTCTGTACGGAAGCCGGGGGTTTCAGCCCTGATCGCCGCCGACGCGATGCGTCCCCTGGCTCAGGATCAGCGCCTATACGTTCCGGAACCCGCCAACGGTGCTTATCCTCTGCGGTGTGGCGCCCGGACAAGTCGAAAGTGGTCGGCGGGCCGATGTCCGGGTCCAGGAGAAGCGCGTGAAGCCGATCACGAAATTCGAGCTGTACGAAATCGACGATCCGGCCGAGCCCTATCGGGTGGTGATGTGGTGTCTTCCGCCGGGGCCGCCCGAAGACCCGCGTATCGGGGAGCGTTTCCCCGAAGGGTCGATCGAGGTGCCCAAGAGCTTCGGGGCGATCTGGTTCGACGTCTCGACGTGGCAGGGCGGTTTCGTCGCACAGGCGACCTTCGCCGCCGACGCCGATGCGGTCCGGTGCGATACCATCACGGTCAATGAGGCCCATCGGATGAAAGGGGTCGCGACACAGCTCTACGAGACAGCCAGCGGCGTTTTCCAAGGGCCCGTCATTCCTTCGGACAATCAGACGCCCGACGCGGTGGCGTTCTGGGGCGGGAGGACGCAGATCCTTCGTCCGTGAGCGACGGGCGCGAATTCCTTCCCGTCAAGGTCGTGTCGGTTGATCAGGTTCGGCTCGCAGCGTAGCGTCGCCGGTTCCGGGGACGGCGACGGGGGCTCGCGGAGGGGCGGCCGCAGGTGATTGATCTTGATGGCGATGGGGCGGATGCCCTGGAGGACCCGCGTCTCGATGGAACGAGAAGCGGTGACCCTGGCGATGAGGCCGAACGCAACTTCCGATATCAGCACCAGTACGGGGTGGTCCTGCTCGTCGCCGTTCGGCGCGGCGCCTTCCCCTACGTGAACCTCTACTGCGAACACCACGAGGATCTGCTGTGCGAGCGTCCGGACGGCCTGTTCGACGGTTGGCAGATCAAGACGTCCACGCCGGAGAACGGACCCTGGACGCTCCGCGATGCCGCCCTGGTCAAGTCGATCGGCCGTTTCGTCGACCTGTGCGCGACCTACCCCTCGCAGATCGGCGTCCTGTACTTCGTGTCCAACTCCGACTTCGATGTGGTCGGCGACGACATCCAGGATCAGAAGCGCCGCGGGCGATGCCCTCCGCTGATGCTGGCGCACCTGAGGGCCTGCCCCTCGCTTGCGGACATCGCGGCACCCTTCCTGGCGGCCTTCGACGAACTGGGGGCCACCCTGGGCGCCGACCGGCAGAGGCTGTTCGACGTCCTGCGCCGGGTGGAGCTGGTCAAGGGACCGTCCAGGGCGGAGTTCGACGCGACCCTGGCCCATGAGCATCTCGGGCGGCTTGACGACTGCAGCGCCCTCACACCCGCCCAGCTGTCCGAGCTTCGTGACGACCTGGTGGCGCGGGTCCATCGCGCCGCTTCCCTGCATGTCACCGCCCCGGAGCGCCACACCCGCAGCCTTCTGGCCGAGGGCGACGAGGATCCGGTCATCACCGCAAAGCGCATCGTTTGCGCCGATGTCGTCTTCGCCCCGCCCACGATCGCCCTGAAGGCCTTCGCCTATCAGGGCCAGCCCCGACTGACGCCCGGCGGTCCCCGGCGAGCCGGCGTCCTTGAACAGAAGCTCGAAGCGGGCGGCTTGGGCGAAGCCGTGAGCTACATGACCGCCAAGGAGATGGCCGCGGAATACGCCCTGCTGGAGGATCAGGCGCGCAACCCTGTCGCCGCCGAGAAACAGCTCAAGCAGATCGAGGAGGCCGTCCACGGCGAATGCGTGGAGGCCTATTACGCCGCCGCGAACGAGTCCGAGACCTTCGGCCCGGCCATGCTGACGGACGTGACCGGCAGGCTTCGCAGGCTAGAGGGCGATCGCAGGTCGCTCATGGGCGGACAGCCCTACGAAGTGCTGGTCGGCGTCGCCGCCATGCTGACGCGGGAGTGCCGTGTCTGGTGGAGCAAGCGCTTTGACGTCCAGGAGCCGCGCCCATGAGCCTCGGGGTCCTGAGGGCGGCCGCCCGGGCAGAGAACACCGATGGCCTGCATCTGATGCGGCTGCTGGTCCTGCTCAGGTGCGCCGACAAGCGTGGCAGGACGCCCAAGCCCGTGGAAGGGATCACAAAGCTGGCCAAGCTCGACTTCCTTCTGCGCTACCCCGTCTATCTGGAGCGGGCCCTGGTCGCGCGCGGGAAGTCGCCCGACGCGGTTCATCTGTCGCCGCGTGAACGGACGACCGTGGAGACGCGGATGATCCGCTTCCGCTACGGTCCATGGGACGGGCGCTACAGGCGGTGGCTCAGTCTGCTGTCGGCACGAGGCCTCGTCACCCTGTCGCTCTCCGGCCGGAAGATCGAGATCGGGCTGACCGACGCCGGCCGTGCGGTCGCAGACGATTTCGCGCAGCGGCCGCTGTTCGCGGACCTGGCCGAGCGCGGGACGCTGGTGGTCAAGACCGTCGGGGACATGTCGGCCATGAAGCTCAAGGACTTCGTCTACGAGATCGTCCCGGAAATCACGGGCATGAAGTGGGGGCAGGAGATCGGCGCCGAAAGCGGCGCCGCCCTGGACGGTGATCAGTCGTGAAATTTCATCTGCAGTCGCTGAGCCTCGATCTGAGGCATGCGACCGAGACCATCGTCTTCTCGGACATCACCTATTTCTGGGGCCAGATGGGCGCGGGGAAGTCCAGCATCGCCCGGATGATCGACTACTGCCTCGGCGGCGCCATCCAGCTGTCACCGGCCCTGCAGGCCGAATTCGTATCCGCGACGCTCACTGTGGAGCTTGAGAGGAGCACGCTCATGATCGAACGGCAGCGCGACGGGGCCAATGTCTTCGCCTCATGGGCCGTCGGGGACGAGGTCCAGTCGGTGATCGTGCCGGCCAGGGCCGCTGCCGGGGAGTTGATCCCCCTTACCGGCGTCGAGACCCTGTCGGACCTCATCTTCTGGCTGTCCGGCGTCCAGCCGCCGCGCGTGCGCAAGAGCAAGCTGAAGGACGACAGCAAGACGGTCCGTCTCTCCGTCAGGGATCTGCTCTGGTACTGCTATCTGGACCAGGACAACATCGACAGCGCCTTCTTCCATCTGGAAGAGGACGCCGAGTTCTACCTGCGCCTGAAGAGCCGCGACGTGATCCGGTACGTCATCGGATATCACGATGAAAGGGTCGCCGATCTGGAGGCCGAACTGGATCAGCTGCGCGCCAATCGCACGGCCCGCGCCTCCGCCATCGAAAGCCTGACCCGAACCCTCGACGAAGTGGGCGCCGGCTCCGAAGCGCAGATCGCCGAGCGCGAAGCGTCCCTGAAGGCGGCCCTGGCCGAGGCGGAGGCCAGCATCGTGGCCCTGCGGGAGCTGAAGCGGGTGGGCCAGACGGAGCATGCCGTCGATATCCTCGCACGCCGGACCCGCCGTCTCGGGGTTGGCGTCGCCCGCCTCGACGTTGCGGCCGATGAACTGCTTGCCGCGCGCGAACGACATGTGCGCCATCGAAACGAGATCGAGACCCTCGGCCTGAAGTTCCGGCGCTCCGCCGTGGCGCGCGAAATCCTCGGCGACGTCGGGTTTGCGGACTGCCCCCGATGCACCCAGAGCCTCCCGGCGCGCCCTGCTCGTTGTTGCGAGGTCTGCGGCCAGGACGACAGGCTCGAACTGACCGACGCGGCGGAGCAGGCTGCCCTGGAACTGGACATCGCCTCGCGCCGGGCGGACCTCGACAGCGCGATCGAAGAGATCGACCGCAGTCTCACCCGCATCCGACTGCGGCGGGAGCGCGCGCTGGACCGGAAGGCGTCCCTTGAAACCGCGCGCAACCGCGCGAGCGAGGAGGCGGACTCGGCGTTCCTGTCGACCGTCCTGTTGAAGGAGCGCGAGCGCGCGGCGCTCGAGGCCGAACTGCAGAGCCTCGCCTGGCTGCTGCGGCTTCCCGACCTCCTGCAGCAGCAGCGCGAAGCGCTCGCCCAGATCATTGCCCTGGAGCTCACGCTGAGGGAGGCCCTGAAGGATGCCCGCACGTCGGCCGAAGCCGACCGGACCAGTTTGACCCGGCTCGGCGACTATTTCCTCGACGCCCTGGTCCAGTCCGGCGTGCCGGGCATCCAGCGCGACGACCGCGTCGCCCTGGAGCCGCCGACCTTCTACCCCGCCGTCTTCAGTAGCGACCCATCCGATCTCACGGCCTCGACCTTCACCTCCATGAGCAGCGGCGGGAAGAAGACCCTGTTCAAATGCTGCTTCGCCATCGCCGTCCACCGGATAGCGGCCCTGCTCGACGCGCCGCTTCCGGAGCTTCTGATCATCGACTCCCCGATGAAGAACATCAGTGAACGGGAAAACAGGGCGCAGTTCGAAGGCTTCTACCGGATGGTCTACGCGCTGAAGGCCGGGGAGTTGTCCGAAACCCAGATCATCCTGATCGACAAGGAATACCTGCCGCCGGATCCGGCGCTGGGCCTGGATATCCGCAGCCGGCACATGCAGCCCGACAGCACCGAGCATGAGCCGCTGATCCGGTACTACCGGGGCAAATAGAGGGCGGCAGCCGGCGCCCGGCTAATCGCGCGCCGAATAACGCGTGTGGTGACCATCGCAGTGCGTGTGGTTTCCAAGCGCCTCGATCACCCGGCAATCGGAAATCCGCCCACCTGAGCAACTCGCCGCCTGAATCCGGGCGGGTTCGGCGTGCAGCGCCTGAAGCCCGGCGATGCGAGCCTCAACCGCCGCAAGCTGGCGCTCGGCGATCCGGTTGACCTCCGTGCAGGGCCGGTCGGGTTCGTCGGACAGCGCCAGCAGGGCGCGAATGTCGTCGATCTCGAACCCCAGCTGCCGCGCATGGCGAATGAAGGCCAGCCGCCGCGTCGCAGCGCCGTCGTAAAGGCGCCGGTCGCTTGCCGTGCGAGGCGGCTCCTCCATCAAACCGATCTTCTCGTAGAACCGGATCGTCGGAATCTTCACGCCGGTCTCGGCTGAGAGGCGTCCGATAGTCCGGAGCTGGGGAGGAGATGCGTCTCTGGCCATGGACGAAATATAGGGCTTGATCCTCTAGTGGCTAGAGGATGCATGAAGGGCGCATGACCACGCCCGCCCCGACAGAATCCTGCGCCCCGTCCCGAGGCTGCTGCGGCCATCAGGTCCGGTTCGACGGGGCCTCGCCCGCCTATCGCCGCGTGCTGGTGGCCGTCATCGCCCTTAATCTGGGTGGGTTCTTCGCGGTCGCCGCGGGCGGTCTCATGCAGGGATCGGCGGCGCTCGCTGCCAATGCGATGGACTTCTTGGCCGACAGCGCCACCTACGCCATCAGCCTCTGGGCCATTGGAAAATCCGTGCGGGTGCGGTCCGGCGCCGCAGTCTTCAAAAGCGCAAGCCTTCTCGTCATGGCCGTGAGCATTCTCGGCTACGCCGTCTGGAGAGCGGTCACGGGGCAGCCGCCCGAAGGCGCCGTCATCACCGGTCTGGGACTGGTCGGTTTCGCCGCCAATCTGGTTGCGGCCCTGCTGCTCGTGCGCTTCCGCGAGGGCGACGCCAACGTCCGCTCCGTCTGGCTCTGCACCCGAAACGACCTCATCCACAGTCTCGGCGTGGCTGCGGCTGGCGGGCTGGTCTGGCTGACCGGTTCCCGGTGGCCGGACCTGCTGGCTGGCCTTCTGCTGGGCGGGGTTTTCCTTCAATCCGCGATCTCTATCCTGTTACAGGCAAGAGCGGAGAGCCGCGCAGCAACGTCTGCGGCGCGGACTTTGTAACGCATTGCCTGATGTCGGGAACGGAAGTAACGAGCGCGAGATGACCTGGTCGATGACGACATGGGCGAAACTGATCGTGGCGGCGACCATCGTCTTCGCCGCCTTCTTCTTCGCGCCTGCCGTCGACGCCGCCACCTGCCTGCCCGAGCCGCCCGCGGCTCACGCTGCGGTCGATCATAATCAGGGCGATGGCGACCACAGTGGAAAGGGCGCCGGTCACGGCGTCTGCTCGCACGGTCACTGCCACCACACGACAACCGCCCGCACCAACGGCGTCGACTCGATCGCTCCCGCGTTCGGAGAACCGCCGCTGCAGAGCGGCCGTCACGACGACTTCCGGGCCTCCATCACGCCCGATGGCCTGAAGCGCCCCCCCAGAGTCTGACCGAAGACCTGCGCCTTCGCGCGCCTCTTCGTCCTCAGAAACTCTGGAAATGAATCATGTCTCCCACATCTCGCAGGCGGCCGCGTTACGCGGTCGGCTGCGCCATCGCCGCGATCGCGGCGACCTTGGGCAGTCCCGTATGGGCTGACCCGGCCCCGACCTATGCCCAACTCCTCGCCCAACTCGGGGACGCTCCGGCGACGCTCGAAGCCGGCGCCAACTATGACGCCGCCGAGGCCCGTGTCCGTCAGGCGCGGGTGCGGCCCAACCCAGTCCTCGGCTTCGATGTCGAGAACGCCTACGGCTCAGGTCCCTATTCAGGCCTGAACAACGCGGACATGACCTTGGCCCTGAGCCAGGATCTCGAACTGTGGGGGCGTCGTTCAACGCGTATCGCCGCCGCCCGCGCCGAGGCCGGAGCGGTCGGGCTGCAGCGGGATCTCGCCGTAGTCGACGCCGCCGGCCGTCTCGCCCTCGTCTACGCCGAGGCGGAAGCGGCCCAGAGGCGCGCGACCCTCGCCGAGGAAACCCTGACCCTCACGGTTGCGGACGCTCGCGCCGCCCTGACGCTGGTGGAGGAGGGGCGAGAGCCCCTGCTGCGCGGCATCCAGGGCGAGGCCGAAGCCGCGTCCGCCCGCGCTACGCGGGATGAGGCCGTCGCCGAACGCGACGCCGCCTACGCACGTCTGACTGCGGTCGCCATGATCCCGGTCGCCGTGACCCGGATCGACGACAGTCTCCTGGATGAGACGCCAGCGACGGTCGGATCGGTTATCGACGACGCGCCGACTGTCCGTGTGGCAGAGGCCCAGCGGTCCGCCGCCGAACGGCGCATCGATGTTCAACGGGTTCAGGCCCGCCCGGACATCAACGCCAGCATCGGCATCCGCCGCTTCGAGGCTGAGGACGCGACGGCCCTGACCTTCGGCGTCAGCATGCCGTTGCCGCTGTTCGACCGAAACCGGGGGAACATCGAGGCGGCCCAGGCCGAGTTTCGCGCGGCTGACGCCCGGCTCATGAGTGCGCGGCAGGAGGCCCAGGCGGATCGCGCCGCTGCGGTCGCCCGTCTCGCGGCCTCCGTCAGCCGCGTCAACGCCGCTGACGCCGGCGTCACCGCCGCCGAGGAAGCCTACCGCCTGTCGCGGATCGGCTTCGAGTCCGGCCGCATCTCCCAGGTCGAATTGCGGGTCACCCGCACCGCCCTCGTCAACGCCCGGTCCGCTGCCGTGGACGCGCGTCTCGCGCGTGTCCGCGCCGAGATCGATCTCGCGCGCCTCAACGGCCGCGCCCCCTTCGAAGGAGCCCAGTGATGCGCAAACGCACATCCAACAAGACACTGCTGATCGGCGGCGTCGCCGCCCTCGTCGTTCTCGGAGGCGGCGGGCTCTGGTTCGCCACCCGATCCACCGAACCCGCCACGCCGCCCGCCGCTGAAGGCGAGGCCGGCCACGCGGAAGAGGAGGGGGGACACACCGAAGGCGAGACCGCCGAGGCCGAGACCGAAGGGCGGGTCGAACTGACCGCTGCAGAGATCCAGGCGGCGGGCATCACGATCGTCGGCGTCGGCGGCGGTGGCGGGGGCGAAACCCGCCTGGCGGGTCGCGTCGAACCGATGGTCGATTCCCGCGCCGCGGTCGCCGCTGCCGTCGGAGGTCGCGTCGAGCGGGTTCTCGTCGCGCCGGGTCAGTCGGTCCGGGCCGGCCAGCCGCTCGTCAGCCTCGTCAGCGGCGAGGCTGCGACTTTCCGCGCCGAGGCCGATGCGGCCGGAGCCTCCGCCGAGGCGGCCCGCCAGGCCTATGAGCGCAATCGCAGCCTGTCGGATCAAGGCATCGTCGCCCGTCAGGAGGTCGAGGCTTCCCGCGCCCAGTTCCTGAGCGCCGAGGCGGCGACCCGGGCCGCCCGCGCCCGCTCCGCAGCGGCCGGATCGCCGAACGCCTCCGGGCGGCTGAGTGTGACCAGCCCGATTTCCGGTGTGGTCAGCAGCGTCCAGGTCGGTCCGGGGGGCTTTGTCGCCCAGGGCGGCGTGGTGGCCGAGGTCAGCAACCCGGCCCGGGTCGAAATGGTCTTCAATGCGCCGCCGGCCCTGGCGGCCAACGTCCGCGCGGGCTCGCCCATGCGTGTCACCGGCCCGAACGGGGAGTTCGACGCCGTCGTCACCGGTGTCGCGGCCGACGCCGGGCTCAGTGAGAGCGGTGCGACCGTGATCCGCGCCCGGCCCTCGGGCGCGACCCTGCCGCCGGCCGGGTCGGCCGTCACCGGCGCTGTCGTGACCGGTCAGGCTGCCGGCGGGATGACCGTGCCGAGCGAAGCGGTTCAGACCGTCGACGGGAACACCGTGGTCTTCGTTCAGGTGGAGGGCGGCTTCCAGGCCGTGCAGGTGCTGGCGGGCCGTCAGGCCGCGGGCCGCACAGAGATCCTGCGCGGACTGACCGGCTCCGAACGCGTCGCCTCAGCCAACGCCTTCCTGCTCAAGGCCGAGATGGCCAAGGGCGAAGCCGAGCACGGGCACTAGGGGGGCGTCATGTTCAAAGCGATTATCGAAGCCTCGGTTCGCTTCCGATGGTTCGTGGTTCTGGCGACGGCGATTGTCGCCGCCTTCGGCCTCTACAACCTGACGCAGCTGCCCATCGACGCCGTGCCGGACATCACCAACCGGCAGGTCCAGATCAACACCATCGCCCCGGCGCTCGCGCCCGAGCAGATGGAACGCCAGGTCACCTATCCCCTCGAAACCGCCATGGCGGGCATCCCGGGGATCCAGACTACCCGGTCGCTCAGCCGAAACGGCTTTAGCCAGGTGACTGTCATCTTCTCCGACAGCACGGACATCTACTTCGCTCGCCAGCAGGTGGCCGAACGGATGGCCCAGGCGCGCGAGCGGTTGCCGGAGGGCGTGGAGCCGGCGCTCGCGCCGATCACCACCGGCCTCGGCGAAGTCCTCATGTGGACGGTCGACTTCAAACCGTTCAACAGCGCCAATCTCGCCAAACCGGGAGAGCCCGGCTGGCAGGCGGGCGGCGCCTATCTGACGCCCGAAGGCGAACTGCTGACCACACCACAGGCCCGCGCGACCTATCTCCGCACGGTCCAGGACTGGATCATCGCCCCGCGCATGCGGACCGCGAAGGGCCTGGCCGGCGTCGATGTGAACGGCGGCTATGTGAAGGAGTATGCGGTTCGGCCTGACGCCGCGCGTCTGGCGGGATACGGCCTGAGCCTGAACGACCTCATCGTCGCTCTGGAGCGGGCCAACACCCAGGCCGGTGCGGGCTATGTTCAGCGGTCCGGTGAAGCCCTGACCGTCCGAACCGACGCCCTGGCGCAGACCATCCCGGATCTCGCCCAGGCCCCCGTGGTCAACCGTAACGGGCTGGTCGTGCGGGTCGCCGATGTCGCCACCGTCGAAATCGGCCAGGCGCCGCGTCTCGGCGGCGCAAGCCGCGACGGCCACGAAGCGGTCGTCGGTACGGCGCTGATGCTGGCCGGCGGCAACAGCCGGACGGTGGCCCAAGCCGCCGCCGAACGCCTCGAGGAAGTCTCCGCGAGCTTGCCGCCGAGCGTCGTCGCCGAACCGGTCCTGAACCGGAGTTCGCTCGTCAACAAGACCATCTCGACGGTCGCCAAGAACCTGATCGAAGGCGCCTTGCTGGTGATCGTGGTTCTGTTCCTGCTGCTCGGCAACATCCGCGCGGCCTCGATCACCGCCCTGATGATCCCGATCAGCTTCCTGTTCGCGGTCATCGGCATGAACCGCTTCGGCATCAGCGGAAACCTGATGAGCCTCGGCGCGCTGGACTTCGGCCTTCTGGTCGACGGCGCGGTCGTGGTGGTCGAGAACACCTTGCTGATGCTCAGCCAGAAGCGGGCCGAGGCCGGGCGGATGCTGACGCGTCGGGAACGTCTGGCGGTCGCCGGAGCCGCGGCGCGTCAGATGGTCAAGCCGGCCGCCTTCGGCCAACTCATCATCCTGCTGGTCTTCACGCCTCTGCTCATGCTCGAGGGCGTGGAGGGCAAGACCTTCATCCCGATGGGCGCGACGGTGATGCTGGCTCTCGTCGGCGCCTTCATCTTCTCCTTCACCTTCGTGCCGGCGATGACGGCCCTGCTGGTGCGGGATCCGAAGAAGGTGGAGGTCGACGAGCACGGCCACGCGCACGAGCACGAGACCTTCATCCTCCGCTACGCGCGCCGCTGGATCGAACCCGCCATCCGCGCGGCCGTCGATCGTCCGAGGGTCGTCCTGGCGTCCGCGCTCGGCGCTCTCGTTATCGGCGGCATAGCCTTCAGCAGCCTGGGGCGTGAGTTCATCCCGACCCTGGACGAAGGCGACATCGCCATGCAGGCGCTGCGCGTGCCCTCAGCGTCGCTGGAGCAATCCCTGGCGATGCAGATGGCGCTGGAGCGCGTCATCAAGGCCCAGCCCGAGGTGAAGACCATCTTCGCCCGCACCGGGACGGCGGAGGCGGCCGTGGACCCGATGCCGCCGAACATCTCCGACGCGGTCATCGTCCTGAAGGACCGCAAGGAGTGGCCCGATCCGAACCTCCCGAAGGAGGAGCTGATCGCGCGGTTCGAAGAGCTCGCCGCCGGGCAACTCGGCAACAGCTTCGAGTTCAGCCAGCCCATCGAGCTGCGCTTCAACGAGCTGATCTCGGGCGTCCGAACCGACCTCGCGGTCATGGTCTACGGCGACGACTTCACCCAGCTGCAGGCTACGGCGGATCGAGTCGCCAACGCTCTGCGCGCGACGCCCGGATCTGCGGACGTCCGCGTGGAGCAGGCTTCAGGGCTCCCAACCCTGACCGTCAGCGTGGATCGCTTCGCGGCCGCCAACTACGGCCTGTCGGCTGCCGATGTCTCCGAAGCGGTTTCGGCCGCGGTCGGGGGCGCCGAGGCCGGGCAGATCTTCGAGGGCGATCGCCGCTTCAGCGTCGTCGTCCGTCTCGCGGATGAAGCCCGGAACGATCCGGCGGCCCTCGCGGCCCTGCCGATCACGACCGCTACGGGCGTGACGGTTCCGCTCTCCTCCGTCGCCCGGATTCAGGTGGCCGAGGGGCAGAACCAGATCAGCCGCAATGACGGCAGCCGGCGCATGGTGGTTCAGGCCAACGTTCGCGGGCGCGATCTGGG
>NZ_JAHFPF010000042.1 GCF_023259385.1 Brevundimonas sp.
GGGATGGCGGGGTGCGGTGGCAGGGTTTGGCAGGGAGGGAGGGTGTCGGGAGTGGTGGATGGGGAGGACGCCGGCGATCAGCCGGCCTCGCCGGCCCCCACCCGTTCGAAGGTCATGATCCAGTTGACCTCCCAGGTCGCGCCGCCGTCGGCGGAGAAGGCCTGCTCCCACCGCGCGCGGGTCGGCGTGATGTCGGACCAGGTGAACCGCACCCGGATGGGCCGGCCGTCCAGGCTGTCCTCGGCGAAGAACCGGCCCACGCCGTCCTCGAACCGTCCTTGCACCGGCGGATCGACCTGGCTGGAGCGCCCGTCGTGCCACCAGATCGACCAGACTCCGGTCGCCGGATCGCGCCGCCGGAACGCCGCCGCGCGATAGGCGCCGTCGGGATCCTCCAGCATCTGGTCCTCGACATTGGCCTCCCCAGCCATCAGCCCGACGGCCCGGCAGGTCCCGCCGAACTCGACCCACTCCGTCGACCCGACGAGCCGCCCCTTCAGCTTGCGATGGCGGACGCGCCAGTCGCCGGTCTGGAAGTCGAAATCGGTCATCTGGCCCTCCCGTGGACGCTATGGCGGAAGGGATAGCGGAGCGCTGCTGACAGCAGAGTGGCAGCAGCGACCGCCGAGTGCGCCAGTGCTTGACCCTCCTGTGTTTCGCCGCCGTCGCGGGGCCGCTGGGTCCCGGCCTTCGCCAGGATGACGATAACAGTTGAGATCAGTCTTCGATGTCACTGACCCACGCCGCCGCAGGTTCGGCGGCGAGCGGGTACGGCTGGGCTATCGCCTTCAGATGCATCGCCAAGTCCTCGACGGACATCAGCCCATTGCGATGGATCATGCGGTGACAGTTCGGGCAGAGCGCCGCGAGGTCGGAAAGCTTCGTCGTCTCGCCCGCCTTGATCTGCGACACCGGTCGCCGGTGGTGGGCCTCGATATAGCCCTTGCCGAGCGATCCGTAGATCGCCTCCATATCGGTTCCGCAGGCCTCGCAGGCGAAGGTCTTGAGGGTCTTCTTGAACGCGTCGATGAGCGCCCTCGACCGTTCCCGCCGCAGGTGCATTCGCAGGACCGCTCGCCCCTCTTGAGCTTCGATATAGGCCTCGGCCTCGTCCAGCACCCCATCGGGGTCCCCGGGCGATAACGGATCGGCCCTCAGCCGCCAAACCCCGGCCTTGGCGTCCAGTCCATGGACGCTGGCGAAGAGGTCGCCCTTGTTCTTGAAGTGCGTCGAATCCGACGAGTACTCCTGCAGCCGCGCACGGACGCTGGAGGCCGGACTGTCGGCCTGATGGTCGGGAACGATCTCCACGACCCTGGCGACGATCTGATCGAGATGCGCCTGTCCACCGAGTTCCGACAGCGCCTCGACGATATGGATGGGACGGATCGGCACGGCCTATCCGGCCCGCCGGAAGGCCGCGCGCGCAGCGCGCAACGCTTCCCACTTGTAGTCGGTCTCGCTCCCCATCCACCCACCGTAGCGGGTGAACGGTCAGAGGTCAGCCCTTGCCGCGCGAGTAGCCGTCAATCTCCTCGCCGTTGACGTCGAGCGCCCCTTTGAAGAGGAGCGTGCCTTAATGGCCGGCACACCACTATCAACCGGTGGTGGGTAAATGATGGCCTCGCCTAGTTTCATGTTTCAGAGGGAGCGTCGAACTCCAGTAGACCGTTTTCCTCCTCGTCTGGTCCCCGCAGGTCTTCCAACACGCGAGCCTCGTCTACGGCATTCACAATGGCGCTGAAAATAATCCCCCGACGAACTCTATTCCCCCTATCGTTGGAAGCTTGAACAGCAGCTTTGTAATAAATTCCTGGAAGGGAAGATGAATTCACCTCAGAACTATCAATCTTTGAAAAGAACTCCGTTAGCCGTCCAAGAACAATTGAAGGCTGTGGCTTTGCCCTGTCGATATTCAAAAGACGATCTATCTCCACAATGGCTGTGAATAGATCGGCTTTTCGCCAAATCCTACTCGAAGGCTCAAAGCCGCACTCATCCAGAAACTCGAACACACTCTGAAACCGCCTCCTCAGGTTGTCAGCTCCTGGAAGGTCGTCGTTGTACCTATCCAGATATGCTTCGAAAACGTCGTCACGGTTGCTATACCCCCCCATGAACGTGGTTACCAACCCTAGCGCATACCTTAGGTCACCCATCCTCTTGAAATCAGCGGACGTGAACGTGTCATGCGCAATGAAGAATTGATCAGACGAAACGCTTTCAGCGAACTGTTTTAAAAGTCCAGAGTACCTAGCGTTATTTACCTCAATGTCTCTCAAAGAATATTTTGTCGCATTTATTCGTCTAAATACCTCAACAATCTCATCCTTTGATATCGCTCCTAAGTCACGAACCGCAACGTCGTACAGAAGGAACGACTCCTTTTGATCCTTGCTTAGATCCTTGTAATTCGGAACCGTGAGCAGCTTAAGTTCTGGATCACCAGAAAAATACTGAATCATAGTGCTGACACGTTGAAGGCCATCAACGAGTAGCTGGGTTCCCTCACCCGTCTCCAAATCAACAGAACCATCAGCTAAATATATTTCAGGAAACGGATAGCCTCTGAGTATAGAATCAAGGAAATGATCCTTATCGTTTCGAGTCCAAACAAGCCTCCGTTGGAACTCTGGCCGAGGAATTATCTTATCCTCTTTTACCATACTGATTAGCTCTCGAATTTTCTTGTTCGTAGCAGACGTTTTCATATGGCTTCCAGCTCTATGCATTCTCTGACGGAACGACTCAGGTACCGAACGAGCTGCTCCTTGGATGAAAACAAACCACCCTTGACCGATCTTCGCTTAAATCGACTGTTCGTAGAAAGCCGAGAGAAAAGATCGAACCATGTATCACAGTAGCGCAACCTGACGTTTTTGGGGAAGTGGTCAGGCCTTAGCCAACCGCATACTAAATAGTCCCCGAGCCTATTCGACTTCATCGGAAAATACACCGATCCATGCGAATGTTTACTGATATCAGTCCAAATCAGCTCGAAGATATCAGGAGCGACGACCGCTACGTCAATGTCTGAGGCTGGCCCAAAAGGACGATAGCGCGGCAGTGGCGGCTTGCCCTCCCGGTGCTTCTCTGAAGTTGAAAAGCCAAGTTTGGCCGACCCCGTGATCCAAACCTGCACAACATCAAATGGAACACCATAAGCGGCCCCAACAGCCGCTTGGATGTACGAAATGTCTGCTGCGGTGAGGTGCACCGCATTATCTACGAGCATCCACCGCTCGACGATTTCCTCGGGCTCAGCTCCCGCAAGCGCTGCGCGGAACTCGTCAACGGTAGGCATACAACCAGCTTTGCAGTTGGGCGGTGTTCTATTTCACCCAAGTGGCTCCACTTTAAAAGCGCATTCTGGGAATCCAGATTCTATCTTAGGTTCTCGGACTGGCGGACTCATCGGTCCGCTTCCCATCGGCGCGGCTCCGAGTTCGCCCCGCCAGTGGGGCACCTCCGCACCAGCCCCCTCACCGCCCCTTCCGGAACGCCTCCGCCTTCTCCGCCGCCGCCTCGGCCCGCCACCGCTTCGGCGCCGCCTTGTCGACCTCTTCGCCGGCGCCGGTCAGGACCTCGTTGGCGAACTCCAGGTCGAGGAGCTTCATCTTCTTGATCTCGTCGCGCAGGCGGGCGGCCTCCTCGAACTCCAGGTTGGCGGCGGCGTTGCGCATGCGGCCTTCCAGGTCCTTGAGGGCGGCCTGGAAGTTCGTGCCGACGAAGGGCTTGGACTCGTCCTTCAGGCCCGGGTTGGTCAGGCGGTCCATCTCGCGGGACTCGTAGGGGCTGGCCAGGATCTCCTTGATGTCGCGCTTGACCGACTCCGGGGTGATGCCGTGGGCGGTGTTGTATTCGACCTGCTTCTCGCGCCGGCGGTTGGTCTCGGCGATGGCGCGTTCCATCGAGCCGGTCATGCGGTCGGCGTAGAGGATGACGCGGCCGTCCACGTTCCGCGCCGCGCGGCCGATGGTCTGGATCAGGCTGGTCTCGGAGCGCAGGAAGCCCTCCTTGTCGGCGTCGAGGATGGCGACCAGGCCGCACTCGGGGATGTCCAGGCCCTCGCGCAGCAGGTTGATGCCGATCAGGACGTCGAAGGCGCCCAGGCGCAGGTCGCGCAGGATCTCGATCCGCTCCAGGGTGTCGACGTCGGAGTGCATGTAGCGGACGCGGACGCCCTGCTCGTGCATGTACTCGGTCAGGTCCTCGGCCATCTTCTTGGTCAGGACGGTGACGAGGGAGCGGTAGCCCTGGCGGGCGACAGCCTTCACCTCGTCGATGACGTCGTCGACCTGGTTGCGGGTGGTTCCGCTGACCGGGCGGATCTCGACCGGGGGGTCGATCAGGCCGGTGGGGCGGATGACCTGTTCGGTGAAGACGCCGCCGGTCCGCTCCAGCTCCCACGGGCCGGGGGTGGCGCTGACGAACATCGTCTGGGGGCGCATGGCGTCCCACTCGTCGAACTTCAGCGGGCGGTTGTCGATGCAGGAGGGCAGGCGGAAGCCGTACTCGGCCAGGGTCGATTTGCGGCGGTAGTCGCCGCGGTACATGGCGCTGATCTGGCCGACGGTGACGTGGCTCTCGTCGACGAACAGCAGGGCGTTGTCGGGGATGTATTCGAAGAAGGTGGGCGGCGGCTCGCCCGGCGCGCGGCCGGTCAGCCAGCGGCTGTAGTTCTCGATGCCGGCGCAGGCGCCGGTGGCCTCCATCATCTCCAGGTCGAAGCGCACGCGCTGCTCCAGGCGCTGGGCTTCGAGGAGTTTGCCGTTCTCGACCATCCAGTCGAGCGTCTCCTTCAGCTCGGCCTTGATGCCGGTCATGGCCTGGTTGAGCGAGGGGCGCGGGGTGACGTAGTGGCTGGCGGCGTAGACGGTGACCTCGGTCAGGTCGTTGGTCTTCTTGCCGGTCAGGGGGTCGAACTCCTGAATGCTCTCGACCTCGTCCCCGAACAGCTGGATGCGCCAGGCGCGGTCCTCCATGTGGACCGGGAAGATCTCCAGCACGTCGCCGCGCTTGCGGAACATGCCGCGCTCGAAATTGAGATCGTTGCGCTTGTACTGCAGCGCGATCAGGTCGGCGCGCAGCTTGCTCTCGTCGATCTGGTCCCCGACCTTCAGCGTGAAGGTCATGGCCGTATAGGTCTCGACCGAGCCGATGCCGTAGATGCAGCTGACCGAGGCGACGACGATGACGTCGTCCCGCTCCAGGATCGCCCGCGTCGCCGAGTGGCGCATACGGTCGATCTGCTCGTTTATGGAGCTGTCCTTCTCGATGTAGGTGTCGGTCCGGGGGACGTAGGCCTCGGGCTGATAGTAGTCATAGTACGAGACGAAATACTCGACCGCATTGTCCGGGAAGAAGCTTTTGAACTCGGAATAGAGCTGGGCGGCCAGGGTCTTGTTGTGGGCCAGGATCAGGGCCGGGCGCTGGGTCTGTTCGATGACCTTGGCCATGGTGAAGGTCTTGCCCGAGCCGGTGACGCCGAGCAGCACCTGATCCCGCTCACCGGCCTCGGCGGTCGCGACCAGTTCGGCGATGGCCGAGGGCTGGTCGCCGGCGGGGCTGTACCGGGTCTCAAGCCGGAAGGGGATGGACTTGCGGTCCTGCGGGCGGTCCGGACGGTGCGGGACCCAGTCGGACGGCTTGCCCGGCGCCTCCTCCGGCGTCAGGCGCGGGCCGGTGACGGGGGCGAACATGGGCTGGCGGTTCTTGCCCGCCGCCGGGTCGAAGATGAAGGGCGCCTGGGCCTCGGCCACGCCGGGGACGTGCTCGGGCTTGCGCGTCCCCTGCGGGGTGGTCTGGGAGGAATTCCGGGGAGAACGGGCCATGAACGCAATCTAGTCAGCGAAGGGGGCGTGCGCCAGTGAACGCACGCCCCCGCATGTTCGGCTGCTGACAGCAGGTTGGCAGCAGTCAGATCCTTAGCGGCGCACGCGGGCGCGAACCTCCAGCTCGCCGATGCGGCGATCCAGATAGGACCGATCGTCGGACGAAGGCTGGGTGCGGCCGTAGGCCGCTTCGAGGCGGGCCAGATCGCCGGCCTCGACGCGGATGTCGGCGATCTCGGTGCGGCTCAGCCCCGCGCTGTTCGACGACAGGGCGCGCTCGATATTGGACAGGCGGGTGCGGTTGTCCTGATAGCCGCCGCCGTTGTTCCCGCCCGAGGGCGCGTCGCCGACGCGGGCGTCCAGCGCGTCCAGCCGGCTGTCGAGGTCGTCGCGTTCCTGGGCGGTCAGGCGACCGTCGCGCAGGTAGCCGCTCTCGACGCGGATCAGGTCCTGATAGTCGGTCTTCAGGCGCGTGGCCTCGGTGCGGGTCAGGCGGCGGTTGCGCACGGCGGCGTCGACCCGGGCCTCGAAATCAGCGCGGCCGTCGGCGACCGATGCGCGGCCGGAGGAATAGTCGGAGCCGCCGGCTTCGACCCGCTGCGAGAACTCGCGATACTGGGCGACCAGATCGGCCCGCTCCTGGGTCGTGACCCGGCCGTCGGCGGTGTAGCGGGCCTCCAGCTGGACCAGGTCATCGTATTCGTCGCGCAGGCGACGGGCTTCGCTGCTGGACAGACGGCCCGAGCGGACATCGGTGTCGAGCCGGGTCTGGAATTGGCTGCTTTGGTTCGAGAGCGGACGGCGTCCCCGGCTCCATTCTGTCTCCAGCGAAGACGAGACACCGAGACGATCCCCGAACAGGGCCCCGAGAATGGCGCCGACGGCGTCCTGCTGGTTCGTCGGCTGTTGCTGGGTCGAGCCGTAGGGCGTCTGGGCCGCGGCCAGCGGCGCGGCGCCAAGGACCAGCGCGCCGGCGGCGGCGTAAAGGAGTTTGTTGGACGTCATGGGTCAGGCTCCGACCGTTGTTCGAGGCCGGAAGAACGGTGCGCAGCCGTTAAGGTTGCTGCGGCGCGGCAAGGCGAGGATGGTGAGGATGTCCGGAAACCGCCAGCGTCGGGCCGAACGCGCCCCCATGTAGACGTCCGACACGGAGGAGTTTCCAATGACCGCCTTTCACGACCTGCATCGATCCGGCCTGTTGATCCTGCCCAACGCCTGGGACGCCGGGAGCGCGGCGGTGATGCGGTCGCTGGGCGCGCGGGCCATCGCCACGACCAGCGCGGGCTGCGCCTGGGCCCTGGGCTGGCCGGACGGCGACGCCTTGCCGGTCGACCGCGCCGTACAGATGTCCGCCGACGTGGTGCGAGCGGCGCAGGGCGTCCCGGTCAGCGTCGACTTCGAAGGCGGCTATTCCGACGATCCGGCCGAGGTGGCGGCGACGGCGAAGCGGCTGGTCGCGACGGGCGCCCAGGGCGTCAACATCGAGGACGGCGGCAAGGCGCCCGAGGCGCTGGCGGCCAAGATCGCGGCCATCCGCGCGGCGGTGGGCGACGCACTGTTCATCAACGCCCGCTGCGACATCTGGCTGGCGGGCGTGGGCGCGCCGGCGGGGCGGGTCGACGAGGCGGTGCGCCGCGCGGTGATCTATCAGGCGGCCGGGGCCGACGGCCTGTTCGCGCCGGGACTGGTCGAGGCCGAGGGGATCGCCACCCTGACCGGCGCGACATCCCTGCCGGTCAACCTGCTGGCCTTCCCGGGCCTGCCGAACGCGGCGGAGCTGGAGCGGCTTGGCGTGCGGCGGCTGAGCGCCGGATCGGGACTGGCGAGCGCCGCCTACGGCCGGACGGCGGCGCTGGCAAAGGACTTCCTGAGCACGGGCGTGTCCGAACCGATGATGGAGGGCGCGCTGGGCTGGGGCGAGATGAACGCCCTGATGCCGGGCTAGACTGGCCCGATGATTCTGACCCTCTCCATCCTGCCCTCCCCCGTCGGTCCGCTGGCTCTGGCCTGCGACGCCGAAGGGCGGCTGCGCGGCGTGTCGTTCGGCGAGGGACTGAGCAAGGCCATGCGGCGGGAATATCCGGACGCGGCCCAGGTCGAGGGCGAAACCCCGGCGGCGGTGCAGGACGGACTGACGGCCTATTTCGCCGGCGACCAGGCCGCGCTGCATCGGATCCCATGGTCGCTGGACGGCGCGTCTGCGGGCGACGGCTTTCAGGCGCGGGTGTGGAAGGCGCTGGCGGAGATCCCGGCCGGCCTGACCATCAGCTACGGCGAGATGGCGAAGCGGGCGGGAGAACCCGGCGCGGCCCAGGCGGCGGGCGTGGCGCTGAACCGCAATCCGATCGCGGTGGTCCTGCCCTGTCACCGCGTCGTCGGCGCGGACGGCGCCATGGTCGGCTTCGGCGGCGGGCTGGAGCGCAAAACCTGGCTGCTAAGGCACGAGGGCGCCCTGCTGCTCTGACCGCTTGACTCATGTAACCCTGAGGTGACATGTAACCCGTAGGTGACACAGGAAGCAGGATCATGAGCGACGGAAATTGGCAGGCGGTGGAACGACGGAGGGCGACGCGGTACGGCGTCGCCGTGGCGGTCTTCTGCTTGGGCGTCTTCATCGCCTGCTTCGCCGCCATCAGGCGGCACGAGGACGGGCCGGACGCGCACGGCCTTTTTGCGATCGCGATCGTTGTGGGGGCCGTGATGGCGGTGGCCGGGGTCGGTGGAATGTTCGCCTTCCGCCGGGACGACGCCGAGCGGACGCGGGAGGGAGCCGGCAGCTACCGAGACCGCCTGCAGCGCGACTGGGTCAGCCGGATCACCATCCTGCCCGCCGCCACCCTGGGCATCACGGCGGTCGCCATGGCCCGTGCCCAGGAATGGCTGAGCGGCGAGGACACCAGCTGGGGCGGGGTCATCCTGGCCGGCGCGGCGGCGATGAACCTGCTGCTGATCCCGCTGATGATCATGGGCTGGGACGGCGGTTCACGGAAGGTGAAGCGCCTGCTGGACGACGAACTGACCCGCGCCTATCGGGCGAGCGCCATGACCTGCGCCTTCTGGGTGCTGCTGGTCGGGGTGACAGGGGCCTATCTGGTCGGGCTGTGGAACGCGGACGTGACGGTGATCGCCCTGCCGATGATCCTGTGGGTCGCGGCGGCGACTGCGGCCCTGCGCTTCACCGCCCTGCACCGCCGGGCTGAGCGGGAGATGGACAGCGACGATGGGTGATCCGCGGCTGGCATCGCGGCTGAAGGAGGCGCGGCAGGCGGCGGGCCTGACGCAGGCGGAACTGGCTGAAAGGGCCGGGGTGTCGCGCAAGACCGTCAACACGGTCGAGAACGGGGTCTTCATCCCCTCGACCATCCTCGCCCTGTCGCTGGCGCGGGCGCTGGACGCGAAGGTCGAGGACCTGTTCTGGCTGGCGGATTGAGGTGGAGCCGCTAAACCCGATCCATGACCGCCCTCCCCCTGTCCGAAATCCTGATCCTGCTGGCGGCGCTGGTCGCGGCGGGATTGGCCGGAGGACTGGTGGCCGGGCTGTTCGGCGTGGGCGGCGGGACGGTGATCGTGCCCGCCCTGTTCTACGCCTTCGAAGTGCTGGGCGTCGGCGGCGAGAGCAATCTGCATGTCGCGGTGGGCACCTCCCTGCTGACCATCGTGGCGACCAGCTGGCGCTCGCTGAAGGCGCACCGCAGCCACGGCGCCGTGGACGAGGCGGTGTTGAAAAGCTGGACGCCCTGGGTCGGGCTTGGCGGCCTGGTCGGCGCGGCCATCGCGGGCGTCGCCTCCATGGAAGGGCTGGCCGTCGTCTACGGCGTCTGCCTGGCGCTGATCGGGCTGCAGCTGGGCTTCCTGCCCGAACGGTTCACCCTGGCGAAGGACATGCCGACCGGCTGGACCCGGCGCATCGTGGGCACGGGGATCGGCGGACTGTCGGCGATGATGGGCATCGGCGGCGGCAGCTTCGGCGGCCTGACCATGACCCTGTGCGGACGGCCGATCCATCAGGCGGTGGCGACCGCCTCGGGCTTCGGCGTGGCCATCGGCGCCGCGGCGGCGTTCGGCTTCGTCGTGTTCGGCTGGGATGCGGTCGGACGGCCGCCGTTCTCGGTCGGCTACGTCAACGTGCCCGCGGCCATCGTCATGGGGGTGCTGACCACGGCGGTCGCGCCCTGGGGCGCCAAGCTGGCGCATCGGCTGGACAAGCGCGTCCTGCGCAAGGTCTTCGCCGTCTACATGGTGGCGACGGCGCTGTCGGTGGTCGTGAAGGCCCTGTGAGGGGCTAGGGGCTAGGGGCTAGGGGCTAGGGGCTAGGGGCTAGTTTGGCGAGCAGGCCGGAACCGCAAGAACCCATCAATCTAGTCCCTAATCCCTAGCCCCTAGTCCCTCCCCCTACGGCCTCAGCGTCAGCGCGGCCGGGGTCGCGGTGAAGGCGGACAGGCGGCCGAGGTAGCTCATGCCCAGCAGCGAGTGGGGCAGCCCCTGTTCGACCACCAGGGCCTCGACCTGCTCGACGCGGGCGCCGGCGACCGAGACCGCCTGAAGCTGGACGGGGGCGGCGCGGACGGGGCCCGAGGCGGTGACCACCTTGGCGCTGAAATCCGAGGCCTTGAGATCGAAGCCCAGGCGGGCGGCGTCGGCGGGGGTCAGGACCACCACGCTGGCGCCGGTGTCGACCATGACGCGCACCGCATGATCGTCGATCCGTGCCTCAGCCCAGTAGTGGCCGTCGGCGGCCTTGAGCACCTGGCCCGGAACGCCCGTCGCGGCGGCGTGGATTGCGGGGATCTCGGCGGCCTGGGCTTCGCCACGCAGGCCGGATTGCTCCATCCACCACAGGACGGTCAGCGACGAGGCGACGGCCAGGGCCAGCACCCCGAGGGAAGACAGGTCGACACGCATGAAGACGCGAACTCGCGGCGATCACCGCTTACTGCGGCCTTTCCCCTGTCGCACAGGCCGATTGGGATGCGGTGAAGGAGGATGGTGGACGGAATCTGAATCCGTCCAGTCAGACAGGCCCCAGTTTCGCCGGGTCGATCCGCGAGCGGCGCGAGGCAAGCTCGCCCATTACGGCGGCGCGCTGTTCGTCGGTCAGGGCGCTCCAACCGCCGATCTCCGGAAGGGTGCGATAGCAGCCCAGGCAAAGGCCGGTCGGGCCGTCGACGATGCACACCTTCACGCAGGGCGTGACGACGGGCCGGGGCGGCTGGTGTGGCGCGGAGGGGACAGTTGATGACATGCGTGCGAAATATGGTCCGGCAGCGGAGTTAAAATACTTGCAATTCGATCAGAATTATCCTACCTTGACCATGACGCGAAACGACTATGACGGTGAGACTCCCGATCAGCACGACGTGTCTCTTTTCATCGTTCAACGAAAGGAGACATCACAGATGAACGACAAAGACAGGAACCTCCAGCACGCCATGATGAGCTTTGCGCTCTGGGGCGGGATGCTGGTGAACACGAAGAACACCAACGGCGCAGGCGATCGCGTGATCAGCCACCCGTCGAACTTCGTGCCCATCAAGATCGACAGGGCGCGCCGGTAAGGCGAGACCCGGATCCGAAGAACACAGAAGCTCCGGCCCGCAAGGTCCGGGGCTTTTGTCTTTTGGAAGGGCGCTATCGCTCGCGACGCGGTCGCTCGCGGCTTGAGCGCGGGTCGGCGCTCCCCCGGCGGCAGCTTGAGCGCGCTCGCTGAATGCGGCACTGCTCGGGCATGACCCTGATCCACATCGAACGCCGCGGCCCGATCGAACTCTGGACGCTGGACCGCGCCGAGCGGCTGAACGCCCTGCCCGACCTGGAGGACGGCGAGGCCTTCGCCGCCGCCTGCGAGGCCGTGAACGCCGACCGCGATGTGCGTTGCGTGGTGCTGACCGGCGCGGGCCGCGCCTTCTCGGCCGGCGGCGACCTGCGGGCGATGCAGGACAGGCGCGACCTCTTCGCCGGGGCCGGGACCGACATCCGCGAGCGCTACCGCCGCGTCGTGCACCGGATCGTGCGGTCTCTGTACGGACTGGAGGTTCCGCTGGTCGCGGCGGTGAACGGCCCGGCCATGGGACTGGGCTGCGACATCGCCGGCCTGGCCGACATCCGCATCGCCTCCGAAGCCGCCTCTTTCGGCGTGCCCTTCCTCAAGCTGGGCATCCTGCCGGGCGACGGCGGGGCGTGGCTGATGCCGCGCAACGTCGGCTACGTCCGGGCTGCGGAACTTCTGTTCACCGGCCGGACGCTGGACGCTCAGACGGCGCTGGAGTGGGGCTTGGTCAACCGGGTAGTTCCCGCCGAGGCCCTGCTGGACGAGGCCTTCGCCACCGCCGGCCAGATCTCGGCCCAGGCGCCCAACGCCCTGCGCATGACCAAGGCCCTGCTGCGTCAGGGCCGAGACGCGACCTTCGACCAGATCCTGGAGATGACCGCCGCCATGCAGGCGCTGGCCCATCTGACCGACGATCACGCCGAGGGGGTGGCCGCCGTGCTGGAGAAGCGGTCCGCGGACTTCAACGGACGCTAGGCGGCTTCGGCGGATCGACCGCCATCGCCATTGCCGATTGTGTGGCGGCGACGAAGGCCGAGGAGGCCGCGCTCATCATCACTCCGGCGCCTTCCAGGGCCTGGACCCAACTCCTGTCGTCTTCGGGGGCCTGAAGCGCGCGCATCAGGGCCGCGGTGCTCGCCGCCTCGACCAGGATGGAGGTGCGCCGCACATGCGCGGCGGCGTCGATCAGATTCATGCAGACCGATTGAGCCACCGCCAGTCGAACCATGGCGTCGATGGTCGGGTCCGACGTGGGCGGAACGGGCTTGGACGGCTTCGGGGGCGCGGGTTTCGGGGGCGGAGGCTTCGCCATCTCAGGTCGTTCCCTCCACGGGTGGTTTGCCGTTCGCCGGCGTCGGCGGCGTGACGCCCGCCGCCCGATAGAGCAAGGCGATGCCGATGTCGCTCGCGGCCTGGGCGAGCGCCAACTGCTGTTGCTGGGCGGCGGTCGTGTTCTCGAACATCATCCCCGAAGCATGGGCGAAGCTCTGGAACAGCCCGCCCATCGCCATGGCGGGCGCTTCGGCCGTCACTTTTACATTGGTTTCGGTCACCGAGTCGGTGACCTCCCGGTTGACGTGAGCATAGCGGGACCGCGCGGCGGGCTGCGCCGGTCCGGCCTCGGCTCCAGCCTTCGGCGTGGGCCGTTTCATCCGAGGATCTTGCTGGTCGCCACGGTGTCCAGGCTGTAAATTTGCATCACGCCCTGAGTGGTCGCGGCCTGGGCGGCGATGTTCTGCTGTTGCTGGGCGGCGACCGCGTTGTGGAACATCAGGCCGGTGGCGTGCGCCATGCTCTGGTACAGGCTGCCCAGCGCCACGGCGGGCGACTCGCCCAGCACGCTGACATTGCTCTGGGTGATCGCGTCGGTGATCTGGTCGTTGACGGCGGTCGGAAAGGCCATGGCACGTCTCCTGTGAAGCTTCAGAAACGGGAGCCTACACTTCTCGCATCGATTGCATAGTGAAAGCTATGCGACCTCCCCGACCGGCCGCAGCCCCAGCGTCATCGCGAACATGGCCAGACACACCAGGCCGGACAGGATCAGAGCCGCGGCCGGCGAGGCGTCCACGGCGAACGCATAGGCGGCGGGCGCGACCGCCTGGAGGTAGCGGGCCGGCGTCAGGACCAGCGCCTGCCGGACGGCGTAGCGATCCGGGCCGAACACATGCAGCGGCAGGACGCCGGCGGCGACGGACAGCAGGCCGTTGCCCAGCCCCTGCCCCACCGCCAGCAGGGGCGCCAGGCGCGCGCCGCCGAGCAGCGCCAGGACCGCGCCCAGCGGGTGGAACAGGCTGGCGATCCGGATGGTGAGGACCGGGTGCGAGCGGTGCAGGATCAGCAGGTCGAACAGACGGGCGGCGACGGCGCTGGCGGCCATCAGTCCCGCGGCCCAGGCGGCGTGGGCGGGCGCCAGGCCGAGATCGGCCAGCAGGCGCGGCAGATGCGCGCCCATGGCGGTCGAGACCATCCAGCCTCCGGCGAACACCGCGGCGATCTGGACCATGCGGCGGTCCCAGCGCATGCGCTCCGCGGGCGCCCGGCCATCGATCACGCCCGGTGGTCGGGGCGGCAGGACGAAGGCGGTCAGGGGCAGGCAGAGCGCCAGATGCGCCAGCGCCCAGACGGCGCAGGCGATCCGCCAGTCGAAGGTTTCGACGATCAGGCGGCTGATCGGCCAGCCCAGCCCTCCGCCCAGGGCGCCGAGCAGCGAGACGGCGGTGATGGGACGACGCGCCTGCGCGCCGTGGATCTCCACCAGCGTCGCGAAGGCCGAGCCGTACAGGCCGATCGACATGCCCACGCCCAGCCCCGCGACCGCCGCCAGCAGGACCCATTTCGACGGGGCCGTCGCCATGAGCAGCAGCGCGGCGGCGAAGGCGCTGTGGGCCCATCCGAGAACGCGCCGCCCGCCCCGCCGCTCGAGCCACCGGCCCGCCCAGGGCGTCAGGACCGCCGAGATCAGGAAGGCGACGGACAGGGCGGCGAACACCTGCGTCGGCGGCAGGCCGAAGGCCCGCGCCATCGGGTCCGCGAGAACCCCCAGCAGATAGTAGCTGGAGGCGAAGGCGACGATCTGGCCGAAGCCGAGGACGGGGACGACGAGACGGGCGCGCGTGAACATGGCGCTGGATCGCGGGATTGCGGCGCCCGCGAAAGCGACTTATCGGCTAGACCATGTTCGAAAACCTCACACCTCGTGGGTCGCTGCCGTCGCTGAACGGACTGCGCGCCTTCGAGGCCATGGGACGGACCGGCAGCGCCACCCGGGCGGCCGCCGAACTGCATGTGACCCACAGCGCCGTCAGCCGGCAGGTGAAGGCGCTGGAGGCCACGCTGGGCGTGCGTCTGTTCGAGGGACCGAAGCACAGATTGAGGCTGACAGAAGCCGGCCAGACCCTACTGGCGGGACTGACGTCCGGCTTCGACACGCTGGCGGCGACGGTGCGGCAGGTGCGCGAGCGCGAGACCGTGCGACTGGCGGTGCATCCGAGCCTCGCGGTGAAGTGGCTGGTGCCCCGGCTGGCCGATTTCGAAGCGCGACACCCGGAGGTGGCGCTGTCACTGAGCGAACTGGAGACCCACGCCCTGCGCCAGCGCGGCGCGGACCTGGCCCTGCGCTATATCGACCGCGTCCAGGCGGAAGAGCCGGGGGTGGAGATCCTCGCGGAGAACCGGATCGGACTGGTCTGCGCGCCGCAGTTGATCGAAACGTTGGCGACCGCGCCGCGCCTGACGACGCGAACCCGGGAAAGCGCCTGGACGGACTGGACGGCCGTCACCGGACAGACGCCGCCGAGCGGGCGGAACCGGACGCTGGCGCATCTTCATGTGGTGGTGGACGCCGCCGTGGCGGGCCTGGGGGCGGCGGTGCTGCCCTGGGCCATCGTCGAGGATGAGGTGGCCGCCGGGCGGCTGGCGGCGCCGTTCGGTTTCGTGCCGGACGGCGGCGTGCTGGCCGTCATCCGCGGGCGAGGCGAGGCGACCCGCAGCGAGCGAACCGTGCTGCGATGGCTGAGGGATCAGGTCCGCGCGACGCGAACCTGATCCTCACAGCCGTTGATCAACCGCCCTGACGGGCCGGGGCGCGCATCGAGCGGTCGGCCGGAACGCCGGCGGCGACCGTGCGCGGGGCGCCGGCGACCTGGCCGGGCTTCATGAACTTCACCAGCACGCGCTGGCCGATCAGCAGCGGGGCGTCGCCGGCGGTGACCACCACCTCGATGACGCGCTCGTCCGAACGCTGCGAGGGATCGTCCGAGGCCAGCTTGCGGGCGCCGAAGACGGCGGCGCGGCGCAGGACGGTGCCGACGTAGACCTTGGAGGTGTCGCCTTCGGGCGTGATCTCGACCTGCTGGCCGACCGTCACGTTCGGGATGTCGCTCTCGACGATCTCGGCGCGGGCGATGCGCGGGGCGTCGGGCTCCAGATCGAACATGTTCGACACGTTCAGGGTCGAGGCGCCGGCGCCCGGATTGGCGTAGCGACGCACGATGCGGCCGTTGGCCGGCGAGCGGATGACGGTCAACTCGACATTATAGGTCGCCTGATCGCGGCGGGCGCGCGCGGTCTCGACCGCCGCCTGCTGCGAGCCGAGCTGGGCCTGGGCCGACGCGATGGCGTCACGGGCCTGGTCGAGGCGCTGGGCGGCGACGAAGTTGGTGGCGGCCAGACGTTCCAGACGCTCGAACTCGCGCTGGGCGGTGCGGATGTTGACCTGGATCAGGCGCAGCTGGCTTTCGGCCGCGACCAGATCGGCGTTGGCGGTCTGCAGGGCCAGACGGGGTTCATCGTCTTCCTGACGGGCCAGGATCTGGCCGGCGACGACACGGTCGCCTTCCTGCACCAGAACCTCGCGAACCACGCCGCCGCGGCGGGCCGCGATCTGGATGATGCCGCCCTCGATATCGACCTTGCCGTTGGCGATCGCCGCATACGGGCTTTCAACCTTCTCGGCGGCGGCCTTCTCTTCCTCGGCCTTTTTCGCCTTGGCGTTGCCCCTGACCATGGTGAAGCCGGCGACCGCGATGATCACCGCGATCAGGCCGATCCAGAGCCACTTGTTCTTCAGAAAGCGGAGCATGTCGTTTCTCGGTCCTGGAAGGCGTTCAGTGCGACGCCAAGACGGCGTCAGGATTGGGGGTGCGGCGTTCGTCGCTGATGATGACGCCGTCCTCGATGTGGATGACCCGGTCGGCCCAGGCCTCAAGGCGGGGGTCGTGGGTCACGCAGATGACGGCGGCGCCGTGTTCGGTGGCGGCGCGGCGCAGCAGGCGGATGACCACCTGGCCGTTCTCGCCGTCCAGCGCCGACGTGGGTTCGTCGGCGAACAGGATCTTCGGATCCTTGGCGAGCGCGCGGGCGATGGCCACGCGCTGCTTCTCGCCGCCTGACAGGGCCGACGGCCGCTGGTGCAGGCGATGGCCGAGGCCGACCTCCTCCAGCGCCAGCTTGGCGCGTTTGGTGGCGTCGCCCTTGGACAGGCCTTGGAACTTCAGAACGATCTCGACCTGCTGCAGCGCCGACAGCGCCGGGAACAGGTTGAAGCCTTGGAAGATGAAGCCGCAGTGGTCCAACCGGAAGCGGTCGATCCGTCCCGAGGAGAAGCTCCACAGGTCGTCCACGTCGAGGGCGTCCACCCGCCCCTTCTCGGGACGGAGCAGGCCGGACAGGGCGGCGATTAAGGTCGACTTGCCCGAGCCCGACGGCCCCATGACCATGGTCAGGTCGCCGTGGCGGGCGTCGAAATCCACGCCCTTCAGCACTTCGACGAAGCTTTTGCCGGACTTGAACCGCTTGACCAGGCCCTTGGCTTCGATGGCGAAGTCGCCGTGTTTTCCGTGAACCTTGGTGTGACTGTTCATCGCAGCAGGTCCGCCGGTTGGCTGTTCTTGAGGATGCCGAGCGAGAGCAGTCACGAGAGCATGGCGATGATGATCAGGCCGCCGCCCACGATGATCAGCAGCGGGATCGGCAGGGCGATGATGACGGCGTTGGACAGGGCCAGAAGCTGCACCAGCCAGGTCAGGAAGATGGC
>NZ_JAHFPF010000288.1 GCF_023259385.1 Brevundimonas sp.
GTTTGGCCTTGAGCGGGTCCCTGACCCGGACGCGCTGCAGGATTTCGGGAGCGAAATTGGGCAGGCCGGCGAAGCGGATCAGGCCGCTCTCGGACAGGCTGTCGCCGACGCGCAGGACGCCGTGGTTGGGGATGCCGATGACGTCGCCGGCATAGGCGTCCTCGGCCAGTTCGCGGTCCGAGGCGAAGAACATGATGGGGGCGTTCACCGACAGCTGCTTGCCGGTGTTCTGGACCTTCAGCTTCATGCCGCGCTTGAACGAGCCGGAGGCCATGCGGAACATCGCGATCCGGTCGCGGTGGTTGGGGTCCATGTTGGCCTGGACCTTGAAGACGAAGCCGGTGACCTCGGCCGAGCCGGGCTCGACGGTCAGATCGACCGGAGCGGGGGCGTTGCGGGTCTCGGGCGGGGCGGCCTTCTGGGCCTTCATCACCTTGGGCGCGGGCGCCCACTCGCCGATGGCCTTCAGCAGTTCGTCGATGCCGAAGTGGCGCAGGGCCGAGCCCCACAGCACGGGGGTCATGTGGCCTTCCAGGAAGGACTGGCGGTCGAAGGCGGGATAGCCGGCCTCGACCAGTTCCTGCGCCTCCAGCAGGGCCTCATGCTCGCCCGCCTCGAAATACCGGGCGGCGTCCGCCAGCGGCAGGGCCTCGGGGTGGGGCACGTCCTCGGTCGAACCGGCGGGCTTGCGGGCGTAGGGCTGGAACCGGCCGGTGCCCATCTCGACCATGCCGCGCAGGCGGTTGCCGCTCTCGGCCGGCCACCAGATCGGCGCGGGGTCCAGCTGCAGGCGGCTGGCGATTTCGTCCAGCAGGGCCATCGGGTCCTGGGCCTCGCGGTCCAGCTTGTTGATGAAGGTGATGATCGGGATGTCGCGCAGGCGGCAGACCTCGAACAGCTTCAGCGTCTGCGGCTCGATGCCCTTGGCGGCGTCCAGCACCATGATGGCGCAGTCGGCGGCGGTCAGGGTGCGATAGGTGTCTTCCGAAAAGTCCTCGTGCCCGGGGGTGTCGAGCAGGTTGAACATCTTGCCGTCGTGCTCGAACGTCATGACCGAGGCGGAGACGGAGATGCCGCGTTCCTTCTCGATCTTCATCCAGTCGGATTGCGTCCGCCGGTTCTCGCCCCGCGCCCGCACGGCGCCCGCCGCGCGGATGGCGCCGCCCGACAGCAGGATGTGCTCGGTCAGCGTCGTCTTGCCGGCGTCAGGGTGGGCGATGATGGCGAAGGTCCGGCGGCGGCCGGCTTCTTCGGGGAGAGTGAGCTTTGACATTGGACGCGCGACCTAGCGCGGACCGGGCCGAAAGTCACCCGATGCGGGGCTTTCCGCGGGTCTGGTCTGTCACCGAAAGTGATTATCCCTTGGCAACGAAGGGATATTGGGATCATTGTCCTGTCAGGCGAGACGTCCGGTCACGCAATCGGGCGCCGCCTTTGGAAACGAAGGAACGGACATGGCCCTGCATCACCCCCTCGACGACCGCCCCGCCGCTCGCGAAGGCGGCCCGCATCCCGCCCTCTGCCTGACGCTCGGCTTCGCGGTCATCGTCGTCGGCGCGATCGTGGTGCACATCGTCTTCAACACCCTGGTCTGAGACCGGGCGTCAGTCTTCCGAAGCCGGCGGCGCCTCGGGGGCTTCCGGCTCGCCCGCGTCCGGCAGAGCATCGGTCGAGATGACTGAGAGGCCCGCCTTTTCCCGCGCCTCGGCCAACAGCTGGCGGACCGCCACGAGACTCTCGCCGCCGTGCGGATTGTTGGCCAACGGGCCCAGCACATAGGCCGCGTCCAGATACCGCCCCTTGGACATCAGCGCCTGGCCCGCCTCGAAAGCGGTCGTTCCCAGCTGAGGAGCCAGACGGAAGGCGGATTCGGCGGTCACGACATCATTGTCCGTTGGGAAGTTGGGCGCCGCCCGCCGATTTTTCAGCATGGCGAGATAGATCCGGTAGTCGAGCGGATCAGCCTGATAGCCCGCGGCCAGATGGACCATCGACTGACGGGTCAGTTGCCGCCGGGCCTCGTCGTCTGAGCTGGCGTCCGCCAGTTCCGTCAGCACGGCCCCCATCAACCAGCGCGCTTCGGCGTCTTCGGGCCAGGCCTCGACGACCCGCTCCAGCGTCGCGCGGGCGCCCTGCAGGTCCTGCGTCTCGCGCTGCAGCTTCGCCAGGGCCACCAGGGGCAGACGATCCGTCGGGTATCGCTCGGCGGCGGCTCGGGCCTGCGCCACGAGAGCGAGTCCATCCTCTTCGTCCAGCGCGCGGGCCGACCTGAGGTCGAGCCACACGGCCGCGGCCGTGCTGCGCGGCAGGGCGACTACGGTCACCGACGCCTCAGGCAGAGCCTCCTGCAGCGTGTACACGGTGATCCCACGGCTGAGGTAGGATCGCAGGTCGGTCCCCAATTGATCGGGCGTCCGGCCAATATGGGTTTCCAACGCCACCGCCGGGTCCTCGCCCCGTGCGACCGCCGCCAGGTACCCTTGCAGTTGCCGGTGCCGCTCGGGCGCGCCGAGCATGTAGTGGGTCAGCAGCCAGGCCTGGGCGTAGTAGGCGGCCGCGCGCCGCTCGGAGCTGAGGGTCAGGCGCGATCTCAGCAGATCGTCCATCGGAACCCAGTCGTTCCGCTGGTTCAGCGCATAGACGCGGCCCGGATTGTGAAGGCCGTATCGGATGCGGCCCATTCGCATGTCGGAGGGTGCGAAGTATTCGGCGAAGCCCTCCACAAACCAGCCCGGATAGACCGCGTTGTGGTACTGGAACATGTAGTGGTGGGCGTACTCGTGGAAGAGAATCTGGTCGCTGCCCTCGCTGGTGTTGTCGACGACGGCGAAGATGCGGTCGTCATGCCGGCTGTAGAAGCCGCCGACGCCTTTGCTGATGGTCGGCCAGATCTCCCGCATGTCGTCCCGGCCGTCGGCCAGATAGATCCACAGCTTGGGGGCGATGACGTCGTCGTTCTCCGGCGGCAGGAACCTCGCCAGCATGGAATGGAAGCGCTCGACCTTTCGGGCGTACTCCGAGATCGCCCGATTGCTGGTGTCGCCGACGATGACGAAATGCTCGGTCTCGGCCTTCAGCCACTCCGCGCGCGCCGGCGCGGCGGCGAACATCGCGAGCGCGGCGACGGCCATGGCTACCGTTCTCAGCAGTGTCGTGAATGTCATGGCCTCACCCCCCGTTCAGCGTCCGGATATTGATACCGGCGGACGGGAGAGAGTCGACCCTTGCGATGTTCGGTTGAGCGCGGCCCTACGCCGCCAGGCGCATCCAGACCGCGCGGTCGGCGGCGACGGCGTCCAGCTTGCCCTTGGTGGCGCGGTTTTTCAGCTGGCGCATGACCGGCTCGGGCAGGGCGCAGAACTGCGGCTCGACCAGGTCGGGATCGCAGCCGGCCGCCGGCGCGGCGAACAGGGCGGCGTTCACGTCCGGCGAGCGGTCGTGGATCAGCCAGGCCAGACGGCGCGCGCGCTGCGGGTCGGTGTGGTGCAGCAGCGGATCCTCGGCGAACAGCTCGCAGCCCAGCTCCAGCACATAGTCCAGATCCAGCGCTTCGAACCGGCGCGCGTCGACGGCCGTGACCGGGCAGGCCTCGTCCAGGTCAAACACGACGTCGTTCAGAAGAAACAGCATCCGGAAACACCCACCATCACGCCGGGCTCATTCGGCCCGTTGAAGGTGACCATAGGCGCCCGGGCTTGCGGTTCCGTGTGCGAACGCGGTTAAGGATTTCGCACCGGCGGCGGGGGCGTGAAGGAGTGGTTAGGGATGAGGGGAAGGGAGGGGCTAGGGGTTAGGGGTTAGGCCCTAGGGGAGGAAGGTCCAGCTTCTGTTTGAGCCCGGTCAACATGCGCCCGACCTCCTCAGCGGTGTTGAGGCTTGATCGCGCCTCCGCTGTTTTAAGATGGCCGACCCGGACAGCGAGCAGCAGGAACGTTTCAACCTCGGCTAGCGAACCGCGTGCGATCCCGATGAACCGTGCATAGTCCTTGCGGCTGCCGCGCTGATACCCCTCGGCGATATTGGCCGGTACGGATGCGGCTGCGCGCTGCATCTGGCTGATCATTCCGTACAGCTCGCTCTTCGGCATCTGCTTGCACAGATCGTAGACCATGGCGGCGAGATCCATCGCCTTGGCCCAGACTCTCAACTCGACATACCCCCGCATTTCCAGCTCCTCCCTAGCCCCT
>NZ_JAHFPF010000289.1 GCF_023259385.1 Brevundimonas sp.
TCCGAACGCCGCACCAGGTCGGCCAGCCGCGACGGCGCCTGCAGCGCCCGGTCGATCGCCTGTCGCCCCAGGGCGTCCACGTCCGCGACCCCCGGCAGCCGGTCGCCGAGCGGCGAGGGGAGGCCCGGCAGCTGGGGCGCCTGCAGCGGGCCGAGCTGGGCGGCGGCGGGCGTGCCGACCGCCAGGATCAGCAGCGCCGTCCATCCTGCGAGGATCGTTCTCAGCGACACCGACAACCACTCCGTTCTTGCATCCGACGGTGATCCGCCTTGTGTATGGCATGGATGAAACGTCTGGGTCCGGTCGTTTCATCCCGTATGGACGAGGAATGCATTTGGACGACTTTCAGACGGGGCTGGTTGAGCTTCTTCCGCGCCTGCGCCGATTTGCGCGGGTGTTGCGGCCCCGTGATGCGGACGCGCAGGATCTCGTCCAGCAGACCGTCGAGCGCGCGCTGGCGGCGCGGTCGAAATTCCGGGTCGGGACCCGACTCGACAGCTGGACCTTCACCATCATGAGACGGATCGCCATCGACGAGGGCCGCTCGAACCTGCGGTGGGGCCGCGTGGTCACGCCGGAGGATGACGCCACCGCGCGCGTCCCGGACGCCGCCCTGGCGGACGAAAGCCTGCGCGTCGACGCCCTGGCGGTCCGCGACGCGATCCACGCCCTGCCCGACGACCAGAAACACGCCGTGGCCCTGGTCCTCGTCGAGGGCCTGTCCTACGCCGAGGCGGCCGAGGTCCTGGGCGTGCCCGCCGGCACCCTGACCAGCCGCCTGGTGCGCGGACGGCAGGCCCTGATCCAGACCCTGTCCGCGCAAGGAGTGACGGGATGACCCGCTATGACGACGAAATCCTGATGCGGCGCATCGACGGGGAGCTGAGCGTTGAGGCGGGCGAGCGGATCGACGCCGAGGCCCTGAACGACCCCGAACTGGCGGCGCGGCTAGCCCGCATGCGCGCCCTGAAGGCGGCGGCGCGAGAGGCCTTCGCCGTCCAGCCGGATCCTCGCGATCAGGCGCTGGCGCGGCTGATCGCGGGCTCTGAGCCTGTGGCCGCGCCCTGGACGCGGTTCACCCGCGCCATCGGCGAGGCCTTCGCGCCACGGCGGGCGGCGCTGTGGGGCGGCCTGGCCGCGGCGACCTTCATCGGCGGCCTGATGATCGGCCCGCTGCTGGACGGCCGGAACGACGGCTTCGTGCTCGCGCCCGGCGGAGAAATCGCCGACGCGGGCCTGGTCCGGGTGCTGGATCGCCGGCTGGCGTCGGAAGGCGCCGACGGCGAGGGGCGCGCCGTCGTCCTGACCTTCCGCGACGGGGACGGCCGCTGGTGCCGCACCTTCCAGGCCGGCGACGCCGGCGTGGCGGGCCTGGCCTGCCGCGCGAACGACGCCTGGTCGATCCGCGCGCTGGCGCCCTCGGCGGCCGGGTCCGGCGAGATCAGGACCGCCGGGACCGACACGCCCGCCGCGGTCCTCGCCGCGGTCGACGCCAGCCTGGCCGGAGACGTCCTGGACGCCGCGGCCGAGGCCGAGGCCCGCGACGCCGGCTGGCGCTGAGCTGCTTTCACTGATTGGTGAAAGTTGGCTATTGAGTGAAAACGCCTTGACATTTTCACCAAAAAATGTACTTTCACCGTATGTTGAAAGAGGTTGATCTTGTGAAAATGGAGGAGGACGGCATCGGCGCCGTCAGTCTTCTCCTCCAGCAGATTCCGGATCTCCATGTCCGTGACATCGAGCGGGAGCACCTGTCGCGGGGTCGCGGGATCGATTTCGTGGTGCGCTTCGAGAAGGACGCTCAGCCCTATCGTCTGCTCTGCGAGGTCAAGAGCTCCGGCACGCCGAAATCGGCCAACCAGGCGATTCATCAGCTGATCAGCTACCAGAGCCGTCATGGGCGCAGGCAAGATCGGTTCGAGGCGCTGGTCTTCGTCGCCCCCTACGTTTCGCCACAGGTTCGGGAGATGTGCAGGGACTATGACGTCAACTACGTCGATCTGCTCGGCAACTGCCGGCTGGTCCTTCCCGGCCTCTACGTCGATCGCCAGGTGGCGACGACGCCGCAAGTCGAGACCCGGGATCTGAAATCCCTCTTCAAGCCGAAATCCGCGCGGGTGCTGCGCTATCTGTTGAAACGAGATCAGACGGCGCGCCGTCTGAGCGAGATCGCCGAGGCGACCCAGGTCAGCATCGGTCAGGTCCACAAGCTGAAGACCGCCCTGGTGGAGCGTGACTGGATCGAAGACACGCCGGACGGATTCGTGGTTCGCCATCCCGATCTTCTTGTGGACGCCTGGCTTTCCGCCAACGAGCCCCCGCAGGGACGTCGGCAAGGCTTCTACACCGTACTCCATGACGGCGCGCTCGAACGGGCGGTGGAGCTTGCCGTCGAGAGGGCGGGCCCGGCGGCGGCGCTGTGCGGGCGTTCAGCGGCGAACTGGTGGGCGCCCTGGCTGCGGGCCTCGAATGTGGAGCTCTACGCCGACCCTGTCGCCTTGCCGATCCTGGTTGACGCGCTGGACCTCCAGCCCGCCGCCAAGGGGGGCAACGTCTGGATCACCGTGCTTGACGAGAGCGGCCCGCTTCTGGACGCCGAAGAGGTTCGCCTGGGCGTTCGCGCGACCAGTCCGCTTCAGACCTACCTCGACCTTTCCAGGGGCGGGGAGCGAGATCGCGAGGCCGCCGACCATCTGCGCAGGGAGATCCTGCCGTGGTGAACGGCGTCACGGCCGCCAAGCCGGCGCCCCACCCCTATGGCTCGCGCACGACCGAGGCGGTGAAACGGGTCCTGGTGGAACTGGGTCAGGTGCTCGGCGACTATCGCGGCAAGTTCGTGGTCGTCGGCGGCAACGTACCCTGGCTCCAGATCCCCGACCCCGTGACGGCGCACATCGGCTCCATCGACATCGACCTGGCGCTTGACGCCGAAGCGCTGGCCGGCGGCCAGTACAAGGGGCTGATCGATACGCTGTTGGCCGCCGGCTATCAGCAACCGGCCGACGGCGAGGTGTATCAGCTGGCGCGGGACGTCCCCTCACAGGACGGCGGCCCGCCGGTCAGGATTCTGATCGACTTCCTGATGCCCGAACACGCGGTCGTCAAAAAGAACCGGCCGCAGCTGGTTCCGGACTTCGCGGTCATTCCCGCCAGCGGCGGCGATCTCGCGTTGAAGTTCGCGGACAAGATTCTGCTCGAGGCGGAGATGCCGAGAGGAGGGCTGAATCAAGTCGAGCTCGCCGTGGCGTCCATCCCGGCTCTGCTTGCGATGAAGGGCTACGCCCTGGTCGGGCGGGACAAGGACAAGGACGCCTACGACATCTATTATTGCATCCGGCACTACCCCGGCGGCATCGATGCACTCGCCACCGCTTGCCGACCGCTGATGTCGAGCGAGACAGCGTTGAAAGGCTTCGCGGGCATCGCGGCGAAGTTTCAGAGCCGGGAGTATACCGGCCCCTACGCTGTCCGACGGTTCGCGGCGGAGGAGGGGATTCTCGACGACCGCGACGAGGACGAGTGGCAGACGGACGCCTTCGGGCAGGTCGCGGCTTTCCTGAAGGCGATCGGGTTGCGCTAGCCCTCGCGTCGGGCGTGGACCGAGACCGTCACCGTGATCGCCTTGGACACCCAGTCGCCGGCGGCGTCCGAGGCCAGGCCCAGGTCGAAGGCCGTGCGGTCCAGCGTCAGGGTCCCTTCGACGACGGCCCGACCGGCCGTTTCCCGGAAGGTGAACGGCAGGATCGTCGGCACGGCCCGGTCCTTGATGCGCAGCGTTCCCTGCGCCTCGTAGCGGTCGCCGCCCAAGGCCCGGAAGACGGTCGCCTCGAACCGCGCCGTGGGGAAGCCGGCCGGGTCGAACCATTCAGCGTCCTGCAGCGATCCTTCCTGCGTCGCGTCGCCCGTACGCGCCGAGCCGGTGCGCACCGTGACCACCGCGCGGGATCCGGCCAGGTCAGCGGGATCGAACCAGATCCGGCCCTCCCAATCCTCGAAGCGTCCGTTGAAGGCCGCTCCGGCATGGGTCCCGCCGAACCGAATGGACGAGTCCGCCCGATCGAGCGTCCAGGTCTGGGCCGTCCCCGGGATGATCGCCGCATCGGGCGCCGCCGCCCTGGCCGCCGCTGTCTCGGCGGGAGCCATGGCGGTCATCGGCGCCGGCCGGGCGGTGGTCCAGCCGACG
>NZ_JAHFPF010000290.1 GCF_023259385.1 Brevundimonas sp.
GGCGTCTGGGCCGGCGCCGGGGCGGGCGTCGGGGCCTGAGCCTGGGTCCGGGCGGCGCGCGGCGCGGGCTGCGGAGCCGGAGCGGTCTGGGCGGCCGCGGCGCCGACGGGCAGCGTCAGGGCGACGCTGGTGAGCAGGATGAGCTTAAGGTTCGACATGGACCCCAGCCATAGAGATGCGAAGGCCGGGACCGCCTTCGCGCAGCCTGCTGACTAACAGCGATTTGCGGATCACCCGAGTTACATCTTTTTCATTTCATTACGGTTTTTACACAACACGTCACTTTTCCGCCCTTTCGTCTGCACATCTCGAACAGCATGACCGGGTGGACGGCTCCGCCGCTTCCCGCTTGGCGACGGACGGGTGGGCGGGCTAGCGTCCCGGCGCAATTTGTCGGGAGCGTCTCCATGTCCATCCGTCTCACGCGCCGCGCGGCGCTGATCTCGTCCGCCGGCGCCGCCGCCCTGCCCGCGACCGGATGGACCCAGACGGCGGACCAGACGGCGCTGGCGGATCAGGTCGACGCCTTCGTGAAGCGGGCCATGGCCGCCTTCCCCGATCAGCCGGCGGTGTCGGTCGCCGTGGTCAAGGACGGCCGGCCGGTGCTGACCCGCGGCTACGGCGTGCGCGCCATCGGCGGGGCGGCGGTGGACGAGCACACCCTGTTCGCCATCGCGTCCAACACCAAGGCGGTGACGTGCGCCGCCCTGTCGATCCTGATCGACGAGGGCAAGGTGAAATGGGACGAACCCGTGCGGACCTATCTGCCCGGGTTCAGCCTGTCCAAGCCCGAGTTGAACGACATGGTCACGGTGCGCGACCTGGTCAGCCACCGCATCGGCTTCGGCCTGGGCGCCGGCGACCTGCTGTTCTGGCCGAACGGAAACCGCAGCCGGGCCGAGATCATGGCGGCCATCCCGCACGTGCCGATCGAGGACCGCTTCCGGACCTCCTACCACTACTGCAACCTGATGTTCGTGGCGGCGGGCGAGGTCGTCGCGGCGGCCAGCGGCATGCCGTGGGAGCAGTTCATCCAGACGCGCATCCTGACGCCGCTGGGCATGACCGAGACCCTGCCGCTGATGACCCACGCCGACCCCGCCAAGTCGGCGCTGCCGCACGGCCGGATCGGACCGCCGCTGCGCTACCAGGGGCAGATGCAGACCATCGGCCAGTCGATCAAGGAGGTCTGGGACTGGTCGGCGGCGGGCGCCGCCGGCGGCTTCGTCACCAATCCGGTCGACTGGGCCAAGTGGATCGCCGTGCAGCTGAACAGGGGCGCCCTGCCCGACGGGACGCGCCTGTGGTCCGAGGCGCGGTCGAACGAGATGTGGCGGCCGAACATCATCATCTCCAGTTCGGGCGGACCGACGGCGGAGCTGCCGGGCCGGGCCATCGCCTCGACGTACGCCACCGGCTGGCAGGTGCAGGACTATCGCGGCGAGCGGTTCATCACCCACGGCGGCGGCGCCCCCGGCTATCTGTCGGGCACGGTGCTGCTGCCGGGCCGCAACGCCGGCTTCAGCTATTTCACCAACGCGGAAGAAAGCCAGCTGACGCGCACCCTGCGCAGCGGCATCGCCGACATCATCATGGGCAAGACCGGCTTCGACTGGATCGCCGACGGGGTGCGGCTGACGCAGGAAGGCAATGCGAAATCCATCGCCGCCGCCGCCGAGATCGACGCCAAGCAGGCGGCGGGCGCGGCCCCGTCCCTGCCCATCGCGGCCTATGCCGGAGCGTGGCGCGATCCCTGGTACGGCGAGATCCGGATCGAGGAGCGCACCACCGGGCGCGGCCGCAACCGCCGCACGGGCCTGCACCTGGACTTCACCCGCACCAACGCCCTGAAGGGGCCGCTGGAGCCCTATGACGGCGACACTTTCCGCACCCGCTTCCCCGACAAGCGCGAGGAGGACGTGTTCGTGACCTTCAAGGTCGAGAACGGCGTGGCGGTTGCGGCGACGCTGAAGGCGGTCAGTCCGGACGCGGACTTCAGCTACGACTATCAAGACCTGCGGCTGGCGAAGGGCTGACCTGATGATCTCGTTGCTTCTCACCCTCCTGACCGCCGCGCCACAGGTGCAGGAGGGGCCCATGCCGCCCGCTTGCGTCGGCCCCACCTTCGCCGGCTGGCAGGCCTGCGCGGACGCGGCGCGGGAAGGCACGCCCGCCTATAGCCTGGCCATGATCAACCTGGGGACCGAGGCCTACATGCGGGGCGACCTGACCGAGGCGCTGCGATTCTATGACAAGGCCGAAATCCCCGGTCACGCCATGACCTCGGATATCGTGTTCCACACCTTCAGAGCCGACGCCCGCCGCTATGGCGGTCGCGTGGAAGACGCCCGCGCCGACGCCGCCATCGCCTGGGGCTTCCTGGACGGTCGTCCGCCGGCGGACACGCCCGCCTACGCCCTGATGCCGGTCAACGACGAGCTGCGCGCCCTGATCCTCAGCATCCTTCTGCCGATCCTGAAGGACAGCGATCCCACGGCCTTCCAGAAGGCGCGGGTGATGTATCTGGCGGTTCCGGCCATCGGCTGGGAGGCCCTGAGCCGCCGCGCCGGGACACTGACGGAACTGGGCGACTACGAGGCCGCCGTGGCCGCCAGCAAGGGCGCCCTGGATCTGCAGCCCGCGGACCCGCTGACCCAGAACAACCACTGCTACACCCTGGTCGAGGCCGGCCGGGCCGCCGAGGGCGTGACCTATTGCGAGCGTGCCGTCGCGGGCCGGCCGGAACTGGCGCCGGTGCGCCATTCCTATGCGGCGGCGCTGGCGGCGTTGGGCCGATGCGAGGACGCCGAGGCCCAGCTGGCCGAAGCGCGCCGCCTCGACCCCGGCAGAGCCCTGTACCGCGAACCGCTGGCCTGCACGCCGAAGGGCTGAGCCCCCCGTCAGCGCGCCAGTTCGAGGATCTCGAGCTTGGATTCCACGCGCGGCCACGGCACGACCATGCGCCAGCGCTCGGGGCCGATGCGTTCGAACACGCCGACCTGGTCGCGTTCGGACTGGGCGCCGTAGGCCGGGAAGCCGGTTTCGTCCGCGCCCCAGGCCTGGGCGCCAATGAAGACGAGACGACGGTCCGTGTCCGGATAAAGCAGGCCGCGCGTGCGCTGCGAGCCCGTTGTCTTGGTCAGGATCAGGTCGCCGCCGGGCGTCAGCTCGACCGTGCAGCGGAAGAAGGGATAGGCGACATAGGCCAGCCCGCCCTCGGCCTTGGCCCCCAGCTTGACCGTGCGGCAGCGATAGGTCCCCGGCGAGGGCTGGAGCCGCCCGGCCTGGCCGGCGTTCGGATCGACCAGCGGCCCCAGAGCCTCGACCTGCGAGGCGAAGCCCTTGTCCTCCGCCTCGGCGCGCGCCAGGCGCCAGGCCTCGTCCAGGCGGCCCAGATTGGCGGCGTCGGCGGCGGACGCGATCCCGCGCCAGCCGGAAGCCTCGGCCTGTTCGGCCTTCTCAGGGATTGGAGCCGGAGCGGCGGCCGGATTTTCCGCGGGCGCGGGCGCGGCGGGACTGTCGCCGGTCGAGGGGGGCGGATTGTCGCCGCACGCCGCAAGCAGGGCGGCGACGGAAGCGACGGCGATCAGGGTCCGCATCGGGCAGGCTCCGTATGGCTGAGCTTGCACAACGGGCGACGAACGATCGGGTTTCCGATCAGGCGGGAACGAGCTCGATCAGGTCGAGGTTGGACTCGTTCTGCGGCCAGGGGATCACCAGCCGCCACCGCCGCTCGCCGATACGCTCCAGCGTCGCGATCAGGTCCCGGTCGGGACGCTGGCCGTAGGAGTTGGGCGGGGGCTCGGAGGCCAGGGCCATGGAGCCGAGCAGGACCATGTGGCGGTCGTCCTCGGGGAACAGCAGGCCCGCGGGCCGCTGCGAACCGGTCAGCTTGACGAATTTCAATCCGCTGCGGGTCTGTTCGATGCTGCAGGCGAACCAGCCGTAGACGACGTATCCCAGACCGTCCTCGCCCCCCTGGGACCCCAGCTTGACCGTGCGGCAGCGATAGGCGCCGGCGGGGGGAATGACGGACGGACGGCGCGCATCCGGATCGATCAGGTCGCCCAGGCTGTTGAGGTCGCCCGAGCCGCGCTGGCGGCGCGCCTGCTGCAGGGCCAGCGACCAGGCCGCGTCGCGGCGCGCGTAGCGGTCGCGGTCGGCGGCGGTCACGATGC
>NZ_JAHFPF010000291.1 GCF_023259385.1 Brevundimonas sp.
CCCCAGAAACGGCCCGCGTCGGCGCGGTACTGGACCCCCTCCGGCGGCCCAGTCAGATTGCCGAACTCGGCGAACCAGCCGGTGATCACCGGACGGGGGCAGAAGCCGTCGGGCGCATGCAGGAAGCCGGCGCCCTCGCCCGACATGGCGTATTTGTAGCCCCCGGCGACATAGAAGACGCGGTCCGCCACCGCCGACAGGTCGGTCGGGACCGCCATGAAGCCGTGGTAGCCGTCGATGACCACCCACGGGCCTTCCGGCTTGGCCAGGTCGGCCAGCGCCTCGACGCCGCCGAACACCTGTCCGGTGCGGAAGAAGACCTGGCTGATCACGATCAGGTCGAAGCCGCCCCCCCGGGCGGCCTCGATGAAGCGCGCCTCAAAGGTGTCGAACGGATGCAGGGGCACGCGGGTGATGACCGCATCGCCCGCCTCCTCCCAGCGTTCGCCCTGACGGCGGAACGAGTGGAACTCGCCGTCGGTCGACAGGATGCGCACGGGCTTGGCCTCGATCCCGGAGACGATGCGCAGCAGGAATTCATGGGTGTTGGTCGCGAAGACAACGCTGTCCGGTGAGGGCAGGTTCAGCTCCTTGGCCACATGCGTCTGCGCCTCGGGCACGACGTCGCCGAAGACCAGGTCCCATTTGCGGTCGGCGAACCGGTTGGCCTCGACCCAGGCCCGCACTTGGCCGTCGAAGCTGGCGTCGGGCCACAGGTGGTGGCTGTGAGCGGCGAAATGCAGGCGCTCCGGGTCCAGGGACAGGGCGCGGGAGAACAGGGCCTTATGGGTCATATCCGTGGATGTCGCACGGCGCGGCGGTCGCCGCCAGCGGCCTTCAGCGCCGGGCGGAGACCAGCCAGCAGGCGGCGCTCATCGGAATGATCCCGTCCCGGAGGTGCACGTTCAGCCGATCTGTCACCGCCGCGCGCACCTGCGCCCGCACCGTCTCGTCCTGTTGCGGCAGGGCCGTTCCCAGCACGCCGAACTTCAGGCCGAGGTCGAGCATCTCGTCCAGGCTCAGGGGCGTGGGCGTGTCCAGCGGCGTGATCTCGATGTCCGTCCAGCCGCTGCGATGCAGGATGCCGCGCACCTTTTCCGGATCGGCGAAGGCGAACCGGCCGGGGGCGTCGACGGGCAGCGGCGGGGGCAGGTCGGGCAGGAAGGGCGTGGCGGCCTCCAGCGGGACCTGGGTGAGGGCGTTCTCGGCGACCGCACGCCAGCAGGCGAAGGTCAGGCGGCCGCCGGGTTTGGTCGCCCGCCTCAGATTGGCGAAGGCGGCGTCCGGATCGGTGAAGAACATCACCCCGAACCGTGAGGTCACGGCGTCGAACGTCGCCTCGCCGAAGTCATGGGTCTGGGCGTCGGCCTCGATGAAATCGACATTGGCCGTCGCCACCGCCCTGCGCCGCGCCGCCTCCAGCAGGGGGGCGGAGATGTCGACGCCGGTGCAGTGTCCCGTCGGACCCACGCGCCGGGCCAGGTCCAGCGTTGTCGCGCCCGCGCCGCAGCCCACGTCCAGCACCCGCGCACCGACGGGCGGATCGGCCCTGTCCGCGACCGCCTCGCCGATCGGCTGGTACAGCCGGTCCATCAGGGTCTGGAGATCGGCCCAGGCGGAGCCGCCCGACCGGCTCCAGTAGCCTTGATCGGGAACGGCGGGGCGCGCGGGGTCGGTCATCTCGGTCTCCATCCGGTTGCGGCGAGGGGACCGCGCGTCCATCCTGCAAGTTCAAGCCGACTTGAGGTCAAGAGTGCGCGACATCGACATCGCCGAACTGTCTCGCCGCTCGGGCGTGCGCGCCTCGGCGCTGCGCTACTACGAGGAGCGCGGGCTGATCGCCTCGACGGGGCGTCGGGGGCTCAAACGCCTGTTCGATCCGGAGGTGCTGGAGCGCCTGTCCCTGATCGCGCTGGGGCGAGCGTCCGGTTTCTCGCTGGACGAGATCGCGGCCATGCTGGGCGGCGCGCCCGAGCCGGTCATCGACAAGGCGCGGCTGCGGGCGAGGGCGGAAGAGATCGGCCGCCGTATCGAGGAGCTGTCGCGGATGCGCGAAGGCCTGCTGCACGCCTCGGCCTGCACGGCGCCGACGCTGATGGCGTGCGCCAAATTCCGCCGGATCGTGCGCTTTGCGGGTCGGGAGGCGGCGGCGACGCCCTCGCGGAGCCGGTTCCGGGCGACGGCGGTCTGAACCGCCGCCCGAAGGTCGATCACACGTCCAGGCGCTCAGGCAGCGAGCCTCCGCGCGGCGACCGATAGCGTCCTTAAATCAGGCTGCCGTGGCAGTGTTTGAACTTGCGGCCCGAGCCGCAGGGGCAGTCGGCGTTGCGCGGGGTGCGTTCCCAGCCGACGGGCAGGACGTCGACCGGCAGACGCGACCGGGCGTCGCCTTCCAGCGCGCCTTCCGGCAGCTGGGCCAGCGGGTTGGCCATCTCGTTCTCGCCGGTGCCGGGGTTCAGGTGGATTTCCTGGAACTCGGGCATCTCCATCGCCGGCGGCTGCTCGAAGCGGAACTCCACCGTCATCAGCCAACGCGTCACATCGTGGCGCAGGCCGTACAGCAACGACTCGAACAGGTTGAAGGCCTCGGTCTTATACTCGTTCAGCGGATCGCGCTGGCCGTAGCCGCGCAGGCCGATGACGCCGCGAAGGTGGTCCAGCTGGACCAGGTGTTCGCGCCACTGCATGTCGATCATCTGCAGCATGAACTGGCGTTCGAGGTTGCGGATCTGTTCGGCGCCGACCAGGGCGATGCGTTCCTCGGCGCGGGCGTCCGCGGCGGTGACGATGCGCTCCTCGATCTCCTCGTTGGACACGCCTTCCTCGGCGGCCCAGTCAGCCAGCGGCAGCTCGAGACCCAGGGTCGAGCGGACCTTCTCGTCCAGGCCCGCGATGTCCCACTGCTCGGCATAGGCCTTGGGCGGCATATGCTTCTCGACCAGGTCCGAAATCACGTCGCTGCGGAACTCGTTGACCAGTTCCGACAGGTCCGTGGCGTCCATGAACTCCTGGCGCTGCTCGAACACGGCCTTGCGCTGGTCGTTCACGACGTCGTCGTACTTCAGCAGGTTCTTGCGGATGTCGTAGTTGCGGGTCTCGACGCGCTTCTGAGCCTGTTCCACCGCCTTGTTCAGCCACGGGTGGCTGATGGCCTCGCCCTCGGCGACGCCGAACGACTTCATGATCGAGTCCAGACGGTCGCCGGCGAAGATGCGCAGCAGGTCGTCCTCGCAGGACAGGAAGAATTTCGAGGTGCCGGGGTCGCCCTGACGGCCGGTCCGGCCGCGCAGCTGGTTGTCGATACGGCGGCTCTCGTGGCGCTCGGTGCCGAGCACGAACAGGCCGCCGGCGGCCAGCGAAATTTCCTTCTGGACGGCGATGTCGGCCTTCAGGCGGGCCTCTTCGGCCGCCTCCATCTCGGGGGTGAGCTCCTGCGCCATGTTACGCAGCTCCGTGCGCCACTTCTGCATGCGCATCTCAAGGTTGCCGCCGAGCTGGATGTCGGTGCCGCGGCCGGCCATGTTGGTGGCGATGGTCACCGCGCCGGGCAGGCCCGCGTCCGCGACGATGTAAGCTTCCTGTTCGTGCTGGCGCGCGTTCAGGACATTATGCGGAATGCCCCGCAGCTTGACCTCGTATTCGATGTCATAGGCCGCATCGCCGATCTTCTCGGCATCCTTGGGCTTGCCCTCGAACTCCTTCTTCGGGGTGCGGGAGACCTCGACCTTGTAGACGAAATTCTTCAGCAGCTCGGACAGGGTCTCGGACTTCTCGATCGACACCGTGCCGACCAGCACCGGCTGGCCCGCCAGATGGCGCTCGGCGATCTGGGCGGCGATGGCCAGGTTCTTCTCGCGCTCGGTGCGGAAGATCTCGTCGTCGTAGTCGATGCGCTGGACCGGGCGGTTGGTCGGCACTTCCAGGACGTCCATCTTGTAGATGTCGAGGAATTCCTGGGCCTCGGTCGCGGCCGTGCCGGTCATCCCGGACAGCTTCTCGTAGAGGCGGAAATAGTTCTGGATCGTCACCGAGGCCAGGGTCTGGTTCTCGGGCATGATCTTCACGCCCTCCTTGGCCTCGATCGCCTGGTGGAGGCCTTCGGACAGGCGGCGGCCCTGCATCATGCGGCCGGTGAACTCATCGATCAGCA
>NZ_JAHFPF010000292.1 GCF_023259385.1 Brevundimonas sp.
ACCGGCTCAGGCGTGGCGTCGACCGGAGCGGGCTCAGCGGCCAGCGGCGCGATCGAGGGGGCGGGGGTCGTCGGCAGGACCGGAGCGGTCGCCGCCGCTTCAGCCAGCGGAGCCTCGGCGACGTCGCCGCCGCCGTTCATCAGCATCATGGCCGCGGCGCCGCCGATCACCAGAACCCCGATCGGGGCGAGGATCATCCAGGTGCGCATGCCGCCCTTGCGGCGAAGCTGGGCCTTGGTTCGCGCATAGACGGGGACGAAGGTCTCTTCACCGGCGGCGTCGGCGCGGTCTTGGGGATAGGTAACGGACATCTCTGTTCCTCCTTGAGCGTGGGTTTCCAACCGCCCCGGAAGAGCGCAGTTCCGCGAACAGGTTGAATGTCCTGAAGAAACACCTTTGCTGACACATGTGGGGCGGCAAGCGCCCCGTTTGACGGCCGTCATCCGGCCGGATGAGGCGGGAAGAGGGTCCTGAAGTGACGCTGCGTCACCGCCGCTTCGGCGCCACGCCCCGCGGCAAACTGGTCCGCAAGCCGTTCGCAACCGGCCAAAAACGACGCGACGATTCTCCCACCGGTTGACCCGGGAGACCGGCTTGTTCATCACCAGAGAGGGCATCTGGCGAGTGGACGTGGCTATGGGTTTGGTGGCGAACATCCGGCGAGACATTCGGTTCGTGAAGGGCCTTCGCCGCCTGCTCGGCCGCATCAAGCCGATCACCATGGACAGCGTCGACCTGGTCTGTGACGACTGGGAAGAGGCCGTCGACAAGTTTTCCGACCACATCGCCATCCAGGACGACCGCCGCTCGATCTCCTATCGGGACCTGGACGCCATGGCCAACCGGTTCGGCCACTGGGCGGTCAGCCGCCGCCTGAAGCGGGGCGATACGGTCGCCCTGGTGATGCTGAACCGGGCCGAATACATCGCCGCCTGGATCGGCTTCTCCAAGGTCGGGGTCGGCACGGCGCTGATCAACACCAACCTGACCGGCCACGCCCTGGCCCACTGCCTGACCATCTCCAACGCCTCGCAGGTCGTCACCGACGAGGATTGCTGGCGCAAGGTCGAGGACGCCCGCCCGCTGGTCGACCGCAACCTGATGCTCTGGGTGCTGGGCCTGTCCGACACGGACGAAGCCGATGAGCGCCGCGGCCTGGACAAGCCGGTGCGCAGCGGCTCCTCGGTGCGGCCCGCCCGCTCGATCCGCTCGGGCCTGACCAACCGCGACACGGCGCTGTACATCTACACCTCGGGCACGACCGGCCTGCCCAAGGCGGCCAAGATCACCCACGCCCGCGCCCGCACCTATATGCGCGCCTTCGCCGGAGCCACTGCGGGAACCGAGAAGGACGTCACGTTCAACGTCCTGCCCCTGTACCACTCGACCGGCGGCCTGGTCGGCATCGGCCCCGCCCTGCTGAACGGCGGCCGCCTGGTCCTGCGCAAGCGCTTCTCGGCCACCAATTTCTGGCCGGACGTGAAGGCCTCGGGCGCGACCCTGTTCGTCTATATCGGGGAGCTGTGCCGCTATCTGATCAACTGCCCGGAGAACCCCGACGAGCGCGTCCACAAGCTGCGTCTCGCCTTCGGCAACGGCCTGCGCCCCGATGTCTGGGAAGACTTCCAGAAGCGCTTCGCCGTGCCCGAGATCCTCGAGTTCTACGGTTCGACCGAGGGCAACGTCTCGCTGTTCAACTTCGACGGCAAGGCGGGCGCCATCGGCCGCGTTCCGGGCTTCCTGAAGAAGCAGATCAACTGTCGGCTGGTCCGTTTCGACATCGACACCGAACTGCCCGTGCGGGGTCCGGACGGCCTGTGCCAGCTGGCCAAGCCGGGCGAGGTCGGCGAGGCCCTGGGCCAGATCGGCGACGACACCCGCCACGCCTTCTCCGGCTATGCCGACAAGGCGGCGTCGGAGAAGAAGATCCTGCGCGACGTGTTCGCCAAGGGCGACCGCTGGTTCCGCACCGGCGACCTGATGAGGCAGGACTCGGACGGCTACATCTATTTCATCGACCGGATCGGCGACACCTTCCGCTGGAAGGGCGAGAACGTCTCGACCGCCGAGGTCGAACAGCGGCTGGCCGACGCGCCGGGCGTCAAGGAGGTCGTGGCCTACGGCGTTCCGGTGCCGGGCCAGGAAGGCAAGGCCGGCATGGTCGCCCTGGTGATCGACGGCCGCTTCTCGGCCAAGGTCTTCGCCGAATGGGTGGATCAGGAACTGCCGTCCTACGCCCGCCCCGCCTTCATCCGCCTGATCAAGTCGGCCGAGACGACCGGGACCTTCAAATACCGCAAGGTCGACCTGGTCGCCGACGGCTTCGATCCGGACAAGGTGGACGGCGCCCTCTACGTCCGCGGCGGCAAGAACGGCTACGCCAAGCTGACCGATGCGGCCCGCGCGGCGATCCTGTCTGGCGAAACGCGTCTCTGATATCCGCGGAATCGCAACCGCAGATTAATCATTAACGGCGATGGTCGGGCTCTCGCGCGCGTTGGGGCTCCCCGTCTTCTCATGTTCCAGATTATCGGCATTGTGCTGCTGTTCGCCCTCGTGTTCGGCAGCTACGCCATCTCGGGCGGCAAGTTCGAGGTGATCCTGCACGCCGCGCCTCACGAGTTGATGGCGATCGGCGGCGCGGGCATCGCCGCCTTCCTGATCTCCAACAGCGTGCCGGTGCTGAAGTCCTCGCTCAGCGGCCTGGGCAAGGCCTTCGCGGGGCCCAAATGGAAGAAGCAGGACTACAAGGACCTGCTGTCGCTGCTGTTCCAGCTGACCAAGACGATGAAGTCCAAGGGCGTCATCGCCCTGGAAAGCCACATCGAGAAGCCGGCCGAGAGCGCCATCTTCCAGAAATACCCCAAGGTGCTGAAGGACCACTTCGCCACGGACTTCATCTGCGACACCCTGCGGATGATGACGATGAACCTGGAGGATCCTCACCAGATCGAGGACGCCATGGAGAAGCAGCTCGAGAAGCACCACCACGAGGCGTCAGGCGCCCCGGGCGCGCTGCAGAACCTCGCCGACGCCCTTCCGGCGCTGGGCATCGTCGCGGCCGTGCTGGGCGTCATCAAGACCATGGGCTCGATCACCGAGCCGCCGGAAATCCTGGGCGGCATGATCGGCGGCGCCCTGGTCGGCACCTTCATGGGCGTATTCCTGGCCTATGGCCTGGTCGGCCCCCTGGCCGCGCGCCTGAAGGCGATCGTCGACGAGGAAGGCGCCTACTACAAGATCATCCAGTCGGTGCTGGTCGCCCACCTGCACGGCAATGCGGCCCAGATCTCGGTCGAGATCGGTCGCGGCGACATCCCCTCGTCGGCCCAGCCGTCCTTCGCCGAGATGGAAGAGACCCTGTCGGCCGCCCCGGCCGTCTAGCCTCACGCCGTCTTCACGGACGCTCAACGCTGATCACGGTTCCGGGAACGCCCCGGCCGTTCGCCGGTTGTCTTGCCGACGGATCGTGAAAGCGACCGCTCCAGGCGTCGCTGCGACCGTTGGAGGATCTCCCATGAGAGCGATCGCCCTCGCCCTGGCGACGACCGGCGCCCTGGTTCTGGCGGCCTGTTCGAGCCAGGACGACGCAAAGAACAATGCAGCCGCGGATGCAGGCGCAGACGCCGCCGCGACCGCGCCGACCACCGGAACGCCCGCACCCTCGGACACCGCCACGCCGCCGCCGGTCGATCCCGCCGCGCCGACGTCCCACGATCCGGCCGGCGCGCCGCAAACCCCGCCGACCCTGCCGGTGGAGCCCGGCACGACGCCGTCCACCCCGGCCACGCAACCGCCCGCCCCATAGGACCGGCGCGGAAAGCTGACGCTTCCGTATGTTACACCCGTTCACGAAGCCGTGAGATTTTTACTTGCGCTTCGTCTCGCCTTCCCGTTAGCTCCGGGGTGCGAGGACTCATGATCTCGTGAACCTTCTGAAGGATGAAACCCATGCGCATCACTGCTCTGATCGCCGCCTCGGCCGCCGCTCTGGCCCTGGCCGCCTGCCAACCGGCCGCCGAAGAAAAGGCCGCTGACGCCTCGGCCGACGCCGCCGCCGCCGCCGACACCGCCACGGACGCTGCTGCGACCGCCGACGCCGCCGCGACCGACGCCGCCGCCGCCGCTGGTGAAGCCGCCGCT
>NZ_JAHFPF010000043.1 GCF_023259385.1 Brevundimonas sp.
GGCGAGGACCCGGTCATCGATGTGCGGGGGCTGAACAAGTCCTTCGGGTCGCTGCATGCGGTGAAGGACTTCGGCATCACGGTCGAGCGCGGGCGCATCTGCGGCTTCCTGGGGCCGAACGGCGCGGGCAAGACGACGACCCTGCGGATGCTGTGCGGCCTGCTGACCCCGGACAGCGGCGAGGGGACGGTGCTGGGCTTCGACGTCATGCGGCAGTCGCGCGAGATCAAGACGCGGGTCGGCTACATGACCCAGAAATTCTCGCTCTACGAAGACCTGTCGATCGAGCAGAACCTGACCTTCACCGCCCGGATTCACGAACTGAAGACCCGCCGGGCGACGGTGCAGGCGGCGCTGGAGCGGCTGGGGCTGGTCGAGCGGCGGGCGCAGCTGGCCGGGACGCTGTCGGGCGGGTGGAAGCAGCGGCTGGCGCTGGCGGCGGCGACCCTGCACCAGCCGGACCTGCTGCTGCTGGACGAGCCTACGGCCGGGGTCGATCCGGAGGCGCGGCGCACCTTCTGGGACGAGATCCACGCCCTGGCGGCGGACGGCATGACGGTGCTGGTCTCGACCCACTACATGGACGAGGCCGAGCGCTGTCACGAGATCGCCTATATCGCGGGCGGCCGGACCCTGGCGCGCGGGACGGCGGACGAGGTGATCGACGGCTCGGGCCTGATCACCTTCCATGCCGAGGGGCCGGGGGCGGATCGCCTGGCGCCTGAGCTGCGCGGCAAGCCGGGGGTGGAGATGGTCGCGCCGTTCGGCACGGTGCTGCACGTCTCGGGCCGCGACCGGGCGGCGCTGGAGGCGGCGATCGCGCCGCTGCGCAAGGCCCCGCTGAAATGGACCGAGACGCGGCCGACGCTGGAGGACGTCTTCATTCAGATGATCCACGACATCGAGGCCGGGAAGGCGCGGGAGGCGGCTTGATGTTCTCCCTGACCCGCACCTGGGCCGTGATGGCCAAGGAGTTCATCCAGCTGACGCGCGACCGGCTGACCTACGCCATGATCCTGGCCCTGCCGATCATGCAGCTGCTGCTGTTCGGCTATGCGATCAACGACGATCCCCGGAACCTGCCGACGGCGGTGCTGGTGCAGGACAACGGCGGCTTCTCGCGCTCGATCCTGACCGCGCTGGACAACAGCGGCTATTTCGAGATCACCCTGCAGGCGCGCAGCCAGGGCGAGCTGGACCGGGCGCTGGCGCGGGGCGAAGTGCAGTTCGCGGTGGTGATCCCGGCCGACTTCACCCGGCGCGTGGTGCGGGGCGACAAGGCCCAGATCCTGGTCGAGGCCGACGCCGCCGATCCCTCGGCGACCAGCGGGGCGGTGGCGGCGATCGCCAGCCTGCCGCAGCAGGCGCTGGCGCGCGAGCTGACCGGGCCGCTGGCCGACCGGGCGCCGGGCGCCCAGCCGTTCGAGGTGGTGGTGCACCGCCGGTACAATCCCGAGGCCGTCACCGCCTTCAACATCGTGCCCGGCCTGCTGGGCGTGATCCTGTCGATGACCCTGGTGATGATGACCTCGCTGGGCATGGCGCGGGAGCGCGAGCGGGGCACGATGGAGAGCCTGCTGGCGACGCCGGTCCGGCCGCTCGAGGTCATGGTGGGCAAGCTGAGCCCCTATGTCCTGGTCGGACTGATCCAGGCGGCGGTGATCCTGGTGATGGCGCGGGTGCTGTTCGCCGTGCCGATGAGCGGCGGCTGGATCGCCCTGATCCTGGGGCTGAACCTGTTCATCGTCGGCTCGCTGGCGCTGGGCTTCCTGATCTCGACCCTGGCCAAGACCCAGCTGCAGGCCATGCAGATGAGCTTCTTCTACATGCTGCCGTCGATCCTGCTGTCGGGCTTCATGTTCCCGTTCCGGGGCATGCCGGGCTGGGCGCAGGCGATTGGCGAGGCGATCCCCGTCACCCACTTCCTGCGGGTGGTGCGGGGATCGCTGCTGAAGGGCGTCGGGATCGAGAACGCAGGCCCCAGCCTGCTGGCCCTGACGCTGTTCGTGATGGTGGTCGGGACGCTGGCGATGCTGCGCTACCGGACCACCCTCGATTAGGCCGCCGACAGGTCCACGTCGACGTTGCCGCGGGTGGCGTTCGAGTACGGGCAGACCTGGTGGGCCTTCTGGATCAGGTCGTCGATGACGGCCTGGTCGAGGCCGTGGTCGGTGACCTTGATGGCGATGTCCAGGTTGAAGCCTTCGCCGCGGGTGTTCGGACCGATGCCGACCGAGGTGCTGATCTTGGTGTCGGGGCCGACCGGCGTGCCCGCCTTGCCGCTGACCAGGCGCAGGGCGCCCATGTAGCAGGCGGCGTAGCCGGCCGCGAACAGCTGCTCCGGATTGGTCCCGGCGCCGCCCTTGCCGCCCATTTCGGCGGGCAGGGAGAGCAGGACGTCGATCTTGCCGTCGTCGGTGGTCGAGCGGCCCTCGTCGCGGCCGCCTCCGGTCGAGGTGGCGTGGGCGGTGTAGAGGACTTGCATGTCAGGTCTCCATCGTGAGAGCCGTCGCGAGCGGCGCTTTGTTATCGCGATAACGACTAGGTAGGCACGCCTGCGTGGAGAGTCCAGCCAGAAAGATGTCGCGAAATCATTTTTCTCGATAACTAAACGCTGAAGCCCTCACGCAGGGGAAGGCGGCGCGCCGGGCAAGCCTAGGCCAGCCCGGCCTTCTTCAGCGTCTTGTAGGCCTTGATCACGCGCTGGAGTTTGGCCTCGGCGCCGCGGTCGCCCTGGTTCAGGTCGGGGTGGAAGCGCTTCAGCAGCTCGTGATAGCGCGCCTTGACCGCCTTCTTGTCGGTGCGGGCGTCCAGGTCGAGGTCGGACAGGGCCGCCCGTTCCAGCTTGCCGAGGCGCAGATCGTCCTGGCCCTCGGGCCCCGCCTGTTCTTTGGTGCGGCGGCCGAACAGGCCGAAGCTGTCGCGCCATGAGCCGGCGCCGGTGTTGTTGGACGTGCCCATCTTGGCGGCGAAGGCGGCGGCCTCGCGCGTGAACTTGCCGGCCTGCATCTCCCAGGTCGGGCGGCCGCCCGTCATGGCCTCATTTTCCTGAGCGGCGCGGACCTCGCCCTCGCTCATGCCGGCATAGAAGTTCCAGCCCTTGTTGTACTCGCCCGCGTGGCGCTGACAGAAGTCGTAGAAATCGTTCAACCGCTCGCGCGACTTCGGCGCCCGGGCCGTGGCGGCCTGGCGGCAGTCCGGCCAGTTGCAGGGCTTCTCGCCGGGCTTGAGATGCAGGACATCGGCCTCCGCAGCCTCCTCTTCGGGCTTGGGCGGCTTGATGCGCATGTCCTTGAAGCGCGGCGTGTATTGAAAGGCAGACGACATCGCCCGAAGTGTAGGGCTGAATTAGACCGCAACAAGGACTTGACGATGCCCGAAGGGCCGATCGCGACGATTATCCGCCAGAAACTGACCGCCGGGCTGGCTCCGGAGCGTCTGGAGATCGAGGACGACAGCTGGCGGCACGCCGGTCACCATCACGAAGGCGGCATGGACGCGCAGCCCGGCGGCGAGAGCCACTTCAATCTGACGGTGGTCTCGGCGGCCTTCGAGGGGCAGGGACGGGTGCAGCGCCAGCGGGCGGTGAACGGCCTGTTGCGCGACGAGCTGGCCGGTCCGGTCCATGCGCTCTCGATCAAGGCCCTGACGCCGGCCGAGGCCGCGTAGGGTTAAGATCAGCGAACAGAGTTTGTCATAGAAGCGTCAGCGTTCACTTCGTCTTAGGGGGTTCCCCGTAGCGTCCGCGCCGGGTTGTGCAATCGCATCGCGGGGCTGGAATGGTTGAATCGGACGGCATCGGGAAGCCCGTCGGCAGCGATCCGGACTCCGGGGAAGCCGCGCAGGCCCTGCGCGCCATCCTTCAAACCCAGTATCTGCGCTACCTGATCATCGCCAGCTGGGCGATCGGCCTGCTGGCCACGGTCGGCTGGACCGCCGCCACCCTGTGGTTCGTCGGCACCCTGGCCGCGGGCGCCCTGCGCGGCGCGGTCGAGAAGCGCATCAGCCAGCGCGTCGGCGCCGGCTGGGGGCTGGTCTTCCCGGCGGTCGCCACCGCCACGACCGCTGCCTGGGCCGCCGCGCCGCTGCTGGCCTGGTTCTCGGGCGCCACCTTCGGCCCCTCGCTGGGCATGACCCTTCTGGTCGCCGGCTATGTGCTGGTGTTCGCGCAGCTTCGCAGCTCGCCGCGTCAGGCCATCGTGATCTCCTCGCCCTACGGCGCCGCCGCGCTGATCATCGCCGGCAGCCTGTGGGGCACGCCCGAGTTCTGGCAGTTCCTGGCCGTGGTCCCGTTCACCGCGGCCGGCCTGTTCGTGCTGGTCACCATGACCATGCTGCGGGAAGAGCGCATCCGCGCCTTCCAGGAGCATCAGGCTCACCTGATCGAGGAGCTGGAATCGGCGCGCGACAAGGCCAACGCCGCCAATGACGCCAAGTCCAACTTCCTGGGCGTGATCTCGCACGAGCTGCGCACGCCGATGAACGGGGTGCTGGGCGCGGCCCAACTGCTGGCGGCGACCCGCCTGGAGCCGACGCAGCGCGAATATCTGTCGATCATCCGCAACTCGGGCGACAATCTGCTGTCGCTGCTGAACGACATCCTCGACATGACCAAGATCGAGGCCGGCAAGATGACCTTCGAGGTCGTCGACGTGAACGTCGAGGATCTGGACAAACGCGTCACCGGTCCGTTCCAGGCGCAGGCGGAAGCCAAGGGCCTGGACTTCGTGGCCGTGCGCGAGGGCGAGGTCCCGGCCGTGGTGCGCGGCGATCCGCTGCGCGTCTGCCAGGTGATCCACAACCTGCTGTCCAATGCGGTCAAGTTCACCGACGCCGGGACGATCACCTATACGGTGCGCGGCGAACGGCTGAGCGACCAGGCCGTGCGCTTCGACTTCATGATCCGCGACTCGGGCTCGGGCATCGCGCCGGAAGATCTGGAGCGCCTGTTCCAGCCCTTCACCCAGGTCGACGCCTCATCCACGCGCCGCTTCGGCGGCACCGGGCTGGGCCTGACCATCTCGCGCCGCATGGCCAACATCATGGGCGGCGACATCACCGTGGAATCGACCGTGGGCGAGGGCTCGACCTTCACCTTCAGCGTCGAGGCCGAAGTGGTTCGCTGGATCGACGAAGACGCGGCCGAGGCCATCGTCGCCGAGATCGAGGGCGGCCAGGCCCTGAACGTGCTGATCGTCGAGGATCACCCGGTGAACCGGATGATCCTGGAGGCCTGGATGTCGTCGGCGGGCCATACCTCGGCCACCGCCGAGAACGGCCAGATCGCCATCGAGGCCGCGGGCGAGCAGCGCTTCGACCTGGTCATCATGGACGTGAACATGCCGGTGATGGACGGTCTGACCGCCACCCGCGCCATCCGCGCCGGGACCGGCCCGAACTGCGACACGCCGGTGGTGGTGCTGTCGGCCTCGGCCCGCACCGAGGATCACCAGGCGGGCCTGGACGCGGGCGCCGACGCCTATCTGAACAAGCCGATCGACTTCGCCGCCCTGGCCATGGTCATGAACCGCGTCAGCGCGGGGCGTGCTGGTGTGCGGGCGCTGTCGACCGTGCAAGAGGCCCAGGCCGCGTAAGGCGGCCGCGTAACAGCGCTGAAACACTGGCGTTCAAAAGCCGCCCGCCCGCTGAACCTCGGGTGAGCACGGCTGTTCAGACCCGGCTCAAGGGCCGGGGTCCAGATTGCGGGCAAGTCGAAATCCTTCGGCCGCAACTGGAGACACGACCATGAAAAAGGTTCTCACCGCCGCAATCGCCGCCACCCTGGCTCTGGGCTCGGTCGGGATGGCCTCCGCCGCCGAAGCGCAGTCGCGCGGCCAGGATCGCTACGAACAGCGCCAGGACCGCCGCGATGACCGGGCTGATCGCCGGGACGACCGTCGCGAGGCCCGTCAGGACCAACGCGCCTATGCCCGCTGGCAGCAGTCGCAACGCCGCTACAGCGCGGGCCGCTACACCCCGCCGCGCGGCTATCAGACCCGCGCCTGGGCCTATGGCCAGCGGATGCCCGCCAACTATCGCGGCAGCGCCTATGTGGTCCGCGACTACAACCGCTACGGCCTGCGCCAGCCGCCTTCGGGCTACCAGTATGTCCGCAGCGGCAATGACGTGGTCCTGACCGCCGTCGCCACCGGCCTGATCACGGCCGTCATCGCGGGCCTGTTCAACTAAAGCCTGACGATCTGAGCTGACTGAAACGCCCCGGGAGGAGACTTCCGGGGCGTTTTCGATTCTGACCTAGAGCAGCTGCACGTCCGGGACGTTGGCCGAGAGTCGGAGCAGCAGGCCGCGAAGAACGGTCAGCTCCTCCGGCGTGAACCCCTCCCGGACGCGGGCGTCGTGGGTCATGGCCGCCTGACGCAGCCGGTTGAACAGGTCCCGGCCGGAGGAGGTGAGCGACACCTGATGCACCCGGCGGTTCTCGGGCAGGCGGGTGCGTTCGATCAGGCCGTCCCGCTCCATGTTGTTCAGATGATGGGTCAGGGTAGGGCCCTGGATCCCCACGGCCGCAGCCACTTCGGTCTGGGTCCTGTGCGGCCCCTGCACCAGCGCCAGCAGGATCAGCCAGACCGGGGTGGAGCCGCCGGCGGCGGCCAGGGCGTCCTCGAACGCGCGTCCGCAGCCCTTGGCGGCCTTGGCCAGAACGAGACCGATCGGAGAGTCTTCAGGCGACATGAAATTACTTGTAGACATCGAATGATTAGATATCTATCGATTAGATATCGAAGACAGAGAGCCACATCCGGCGGAGCCGGGCAAGCCTCAGACACGGAGACGGTCCCATGTTCGACTTCCAACCCCATCCCCACCTCGGCCTGATCCTGATGGGCGGCGTGTTCGCCTGGGCCGGGATCCAGCACTTCTTCCACTTCCGCCATCTGACCGGATGGCTGGCCAGCCGGCGCTGGCCGTTCCCGGCGACTCTACTGACGCTGGGGTCGCTGCTTCAGATCGCGGGGGGCGGCCTGCTGATCGTCGGGGTGCTGATCCCGTTCGCGGCGGCGGCGCTGATCGTCTTCACCGTGGTGGCCAACCTGACCCTGCTGGATTTCTGGCGTCAGCCCCCGGAGATGCGCCAGACCTCGCAGAACGCCTTCACCGGCAATATCGCGCTGATCGGCGGGCTGCTTCTGGCCGCCTGCGGCGGTTGAAAATCGCGGAGGAGGGTTCCAATCGCCGGGTCAGGCGTTAGACCCGGCCCATGACCAACCTCGTCGCTCCCCTGAACGAGGCGGTGGCCGCGGGCCAGAAGGCCGCCGCGGTCGACGCCGCCATGATCGCCAAGCTGACCGACATGGCCGGCGACTTCGCGATCAACCTGTCCATCGCCATCCTGATCTTCATCGTCACCATCTTCGCCTCGCGCTGGGCGTCGAGCATGACGCGCAGGGGGCTGGGGCGGGTGCGCGGCTTCCGCCAGGATCCGACGGTGCTCAGCTTCGCCGTCCAGGTGGTGCGGGTCATCGTCTTCCTGATCGGCTTCATCGCCGTGCTGCAGCGGCTTGGCGTGCAGACGACCTCGATCATCGCCGTGCTGGGCGCCGCCTCGCTGGCGGTCGGCCTGGCGCTGCAAGGGACGCTGTCCAATGTGGCGGCGGGCGTCATGCTGCTGATCCTGCGGCCCTATCGCGTCGGAGACCTGATCGACGTGGGCGGGCGGGTCGGCACGGTGCAGCGGCTGGACCTGTTCCTGACCCAGATGTCGGACGCCAACAACGTCAAGATCGTGGTGCCCAACTCCAAGGTCTTTGGCGACACCATCCTGAACCTGTCCGGCCAGCGGACGCGGAGGATGGAGCTGAAGATCGGCGTCGGCTACGGCGACAACCTGAACACCGCCCGCGAGGCGCTGGTCGGGGCGGCGGCGGCGCACGAGCATGTGCTGGCCGATCCCGCGCCGTGGGCGGGGGTGACGGCCCTGCGGGACAGTTCGGTCGAGATGACGCTGCAGGCCTGGACCAAGTCGGGCGACTACTGGCAGGCCAAGGCCGACGTGCTGCAGGCCGCGAAAGAGGCGCTGGACGCCGCAAACATCGAGATTCCCTTCCCCCATCAGGTGGCTGTGCCGTATGGCGACGAGGACGAGCCCGAAGCGCCGCCTGCGCCGAGGGTCCGCAGGGGCAAAAGCAGCGATCCGGCGCCGGGCCAGCCGGCCACGGACCACGGCAGCGAGGGGTAGGGCGTGCGTTACGACTTCGGTTCGGACAACACCGCCGGCATGGCGCCCGCGGCCCTGCAGGGGCTGATCGCGGCCAATGAGGGCTATGCCCGCGCCTATGGGGCGGACGACGTCACCGCCCGCGCCGCGGACCAGATCCGGCAAAGGCTGGATGCGGACGCCGAGGTGCGCTTCGTCTTCTCGGGCACGGCCGCCAATTCCATCGCCCTGTCGATGCTGGCCTGGCCGCACGAAGCGGTGCTGGCCCACCATGCGGCCCATATCTGCACGGATGAGACCGGGGCGCCGGGCTTCTTCGGTCAGGGCGTGGGCCTGGTCGGCCTGCCGGGTTTTTCCGGCAAGATCGAGCTGGCGGCGCTGCAGGCGGCGCTGGACGAGCCCGAGGTCAGCCACCGCCAGCCCGCCGCGGCGCTGAGCCTGACCCAGTCGACCGAATACGGCACGGTCTACACTGAGGAAGAACTACGCCACCTGATCGAGCCGGTGAAGGCCAAGGGCTATGGCGTACACATGGACGGGGCGCGGCTGGCCAATGCGGCGGCGGCGGGTTTCGACCTGACCCAGATCGCCCGGCTGGGCGTGGACATCCTGGTGTTCGGCGGGGCGAAGGCGGGCGCCAACTGCACTGAAGCCATCGTCATGTTCGACAAGTCGCTGGCGCGGCGGATCGACAACCGGCTGAAACAGGCGGGACAGACGGCCTCCAAGGGCCGCTTCCTGGCCGGGCCCTTCCTCGGCCTGCTGGAGAGCAAGGCTTGGGAGGACGGCGGCGCCCACGCCAATCTGATGGCCCAGCGCCTGGCCGCCGGGGTTTCGTCAAACACCAGCTTCGCCCTGGCCCATCCGGTCGAGGCCAATGCGGTCTTCGTGCGCATGTCGCCCAAGGCGCACCAGCGGCTGAACGACCTGGGCTGGGCCTGCTACCGCTTCGACGACGGCTCGGTGCGCTTCGTCTGCTCCTGGGCGACGCGGGAAGAGGTGGTCGACGAGCTGCTCGAGGCCATGCGCGGGCTTTGACGCCGGCCTGCTGACAGGAACGGTTCCGGCGGGCTGGCAGTTAGGCTGACTCAGCCCCATGTTCGGGGTCCACGGCGGGGGAGCCCAGTCCGCATGAACGTGCATTCGCCGATCCGGCCGAATCTTGACGACGACGTCGACCTGTTCCTGACGGTTCGGGCGGCGATGCCCGAATTGGCCCGGGGCCTGTCGGCGGAGGACCTGTCCGCCCAGTCGATGGCCGACTGCAGCCCCGGCAAATGGCATCTGGCCCACACCAGCTGGTTCTTCGAGGCGATGATCCTGTCGCAGACGCCCGGCTACCGGCCCGTCGACGACCGCTGGCAGATCCTGTTCAACAGCTACTACGAGGCGCTGGGCGAGCGCGTGGCGCGGCCCGAGCGCGGGCTGATGACCCGCCCGTCGCTGGACGAGGTGATGGCCTACCGGCGCGAGATCGACCGTCGGATGGTCGACTGGCTGGGGCGGAAGGAGGCCGACGCGCGGTCCCGCTATCTGTTCACCCTGGGTCTGCATCACGACCAGCAGCATCAGGAGCTGTTCCTGATGGATATGCTGAACCTGCTGTCCCACTCGCCCCTGGCGCCCGCCGCCTATGGCAAGGAGCCGCGCTCGGGCCCGGTCGAGCCGTCGCGGGGCGGGGAGACGGTCTTCGCCGGCGGCCTGGTCGAGATCGGCCACGACGACGATGACTTCGCCTTCGACAACGAGGGGCCGCGGCACCGCGTCTGGCTGGAGCCCTATGCGCTGGCCAACGACCTGGTGACCAACGGCGACTGGATCCGCTTCATCGAGGACGGCGGCTATGCGCGGCCGGAGCTGTGGCTGGCGGACGGCTGGGCCACGGTGAAGGCCGAGGGCTGGACGGCTCCGCTGTACTGGTCGCCGGGCGAGGACGGCTGGTCGGTGATGGGGCTGACGGGGCGCAAGGCGGTCGATCCGGCCGCGCCTGTCCGTCATGTCAGCCTGTACGAGGCCGACGCCTTCGCGCGCTGGTCCGGCCGCCGCCTGCCGACCGAGGCGGAGTGGGAACATGCGGTGGAAACCCGTCCGGACCTGCTGTCCAACGCCTTCGGCGAGGTCTGGCAGTGGACGGCGTCCGCCTATTCTCCCTATCCGGGCTTCACGCCGACCGAGGGAACGGCGTCCGAGTACAACGGCAAGTTCATGATCAACCAGGCGGTGCTGCGGGGATCCAGCTTCGCGACGCCGGACGGGCATGCCCGGGTCACCTACCGAAACTTCTTCTATCCGCACCAGCGCTGGGCCTTCGCGGGCCTGCGGCTGGCGTTGGATGCGCGCAACGATGGACCGCGGATGTCGGATGACGAGAACGCGGCCTTCCGCGACGACCTGATCGCGGGCCTGTCGTCCTCGCCGAAACGGACCTCGCCGAAATGGTTCTATGACGGGGCGGGTTCGGACCTGTTCGAAGAGATCACCCGGCTGCCGGAATACTATCCGACGCGGCAGGAGGCGGGCCTGTTGCGCACTGTCGCCCCGGACTGGGCCCCTCGGTTCGGCGCGGGCGCGGTGCTGGTCGAGTTCGGCTCGGGCGCCAGCGAGAAGACCCGCATCGTGCTGGACGCCGCTCCGGAGCTGTCCGCCTATGTGCCCGTCGACATCAGCCCCGACGCGCTGGACGCCGCCGCCGACCGCATCCGCGAGGCCTATCCCAAGCTGGAGGTCATTCCGGTGGTCGGCGACTTCCTGGCCCTGGGCGAACTGCCGGCGGGGCTGGGGCAGGGGCGCAAGGTCGGCTTCTTCCCGGGATCGACCATCGGCAATCTGACGCCCGATGAGGCCGTGGCCTTCCTGAAGGGCGCGCGGCGCCTGCTGGGGGACGACGCCCTGTTCGTGCTGGGGGTGGATCTGGTCAAGGACCCGGCGACGCTGGTCGCCGCCTATGACGATGCGCAGGGGGTGACCGCCGCCTTCAACCGCAACCTGCTGGTCCGCGCCAATCGCGAACTGGGCGCGGATTTCGACGTCGACGCCTTCGCTCACCGCGCCGTCTGGAACGCCGAGGCCTCGCGCATGGAAATGCACCTGCAGGCGACGCGGCATATGGCGATCCACATCGGCGGGCGGCGCGTCGTCTTCGCCCGCGGCGAGACCGTCCACACCGAGAACTCGCGCAAATTCACGGAAGCCTCGGTGCGCGACATCGCCGCCTCGTCGGGCTGGCGTGTGGCCGAGTTCCGCGAAGGCCCGGCGCCGTCGGTGGCTCTGGCCCTGCTGGAGGCCTGAACCGGCCGCCGGAACGACAAAGGGCGGCGCGTTCGGCGCCGCCCCTGTGAAGATCTGTCGGGAGAGACGCCTATTCGGCGTCGGGCGTGCGCGTCGTCCGAGACCCGTGGGACGCTTCGCCCCCCTTGCGGCCGGCCTGGGCGGCGAGGCTGCGGTCTTGGGAGAAGCTGCGTTTTTCGCTGGGCACGCTGGCGCCGCCCTTGCGGGCGATCTCGCGCTGGCGTTCCGGGTCCATCGAGGCGAAGCCCCGCTTGGACACGCCGGAGGCTCGGGTGGGCTGACCTTGAGCCATCTGGAGTTCCTTTCGTGGCGACGGTGGCGGTTGCGAAAAGAACCCCCTGACTCCCGTCCGGTTCCGGCCTTTCGGTCACGGAAATGCGAACGAATCAAAGGGGCTTGCCGATCGGGCCTTCTCCCCGGTCAGGCGAATCGACGCGCGGGGGCGGCGACATCCCGCTGGGGCGCTTCTTCGGGGAGGGCGCCGGGGTCGATATCCGGCTCCGGCGTGTCGGGCGGAAGAATCTCCGGTTCCAGGTCCGGCGAGGGGGCGGGCGTCTCGGGCGGCGTGGCCCCGGGATCGATGTCCGGGCTGTCGGGCTCTACATGGGTCATGGCGGTTCCTTTCGCCTGAACCAACGCCGTCGCGCGGGGGCTGTTTCATCACGATACGTGCGCGGAACCGTCCTCGGGGGCGGCGGATTGAAAAGGCCTGACGCCCTCCTGGAACCCGGAGCCCGCCCATGACCGAGACCTATGCCGACGACATCGACGATCCGGAGACGCCATCGTCACGCCTGGACCGCGAGGCGGCGGAGATCCTTCAGCGGGACGAGATGCGCCGGCTGGGCGTCCGGCCGCTGCGGCAGGCCCTGAAGGAGGACGCGCGTCTGGTGAGCGACTGGGGCAGGGCCCGCGCCGGCCGCCTGCGTCACACGGTCGAGGACGAGCCGATCCGCTATTCGCTCTATGCGCTGGGCATCGGCCTGCTGATCGGCCTGCTGGCCGCCCGCTAAGAGGGACCGCTGGCCGGGCGGGCGATCGGCGCGTGCTTCAGGGCTTCGTCCGAGACGAAGGGATTGCTCCGCCGCTCGGCCCCGAAGGTCGAGGAAGAGCCGTGTCCGGGGACGAAGGTCACGTCGTCGCCGAGAGGCCAGAGCTTGGTCACGATGGCGTCCAGCAGGGCGCCGTGATCGCTGCGCGGGAAGTCGGTGCGGCCGATGGAGCCCTGGAACAGCACATCGCCGACCTGGGCGAACCGGGCCTCGCGGTTGAAGAAGACGACATGGCCGGGGGTGTGCCCGGGGCAGTGGTAGACCTCCCACGTCGTCTCGCCGAGCGTCAGCGTGTCGCCGTCGCCCAGCCAGCGGGTCGGGGTGAAGCTGCGCGCATCGGGAATGCCGTACATCAGGCCGTTGGCCGGGATCTGGTCGATCCAGAACTGATCGGCCTCGTGCGGGCCGATGATGTCCAGCCCGGTCTTCTCCTGCATCTCGGCGGCGCCGCCGGCGTGGTCGAGGTGGCCGTGGGTGATCCAGATGGCCTCCAGGGTCAGGCCGTTCTGTCTCACGGCGGCCAGCAGGCCATCGACGGAGGCGCCCGGATCGATGATCGCGGCCTTCTTCGTCTTGCGGCACCAGACGATGGTGCAGTTCTGTTGCAGCGGGGTGACGGGAACGACGCCGACGCCGATCGGGGAGGGGGACTGGCTCATCCGGCACAGATAGCCGCGCCGGGCCTCCACCGAAACCGCCCCGGCTCACGTTGACCTTTGGGGCGGTCATCGACATAAGGGCGGGCTTCAAAGGCGCCGCCTCCAAAGGGCGGCCCTTCTGCTTTATCCCACACCGCGCGCGCCGGCCTCATTGGCGCCGCCACAGAGCGTCAGAACCCCGACCATGCAAGTCGTCGAAAAGTCCTCCGAAGGCCTGAGCCGCGTCATCGCGGTGACCATCCCCGTCGCCGAGCTGAACGAAAAGCTGGACGCGCGCCTGAAGGAAGTCGCGCCGCAGATGAAGCTGAAGGGCTTCCGTCCGGGCAAGGTGCCGCTGGCTCACGTCAAGAAGACGTTCGGCCGCGACCTGATGGGCGAGATCATCAACGACCAGCTGAACAGCTCCAGCCAGAAGGCCCTGGACGACGCCAAGGTGCGTCCGGCCGCTCCGGCCGAGATGAAGCTGACCTCGGACATGGACAAGGTCATCGCCGGTCAGGAAGACCTGGCCTACGAAATGGCCCTGGAAGTCATGCCGGACTTCACCCCGGTCGATCCCAAGACCCTGAAGCTGGCCCGCCCGACCTATGAAGCGTCGGACGCCGATCTGGACGAGGCCCTGACGGAGCTGGCCGGCCAGGCCAAGTCCTACGAGGACAAGAAGGGCAAGACGGTCAAGGCCGCCGACGGCGACCAGCTGACCATCGACTTCCTGGGCAAACTGGACGGCGAGCCCTTCGAAGGCGGCGCCGCCACCGACGCCGACCTGGTGATCGGTTCGAACCGCTTCATCCCGGGCTTCGAAGAGCAGCTGAAGGGCGCCAAGGTCGGCGAAGAGAAGACCATCGAGGTCACCTTCCCCGAGGATTATCAGGCCGCTCACCTGGCCGGTAAGAAGGCCACCTTCGACATCACCGTGAAGGCCATCAAGGCCGAGGCCGAAGCCAAGGTCGACGAAGAGTTCGCTAAGCGCATCGGCCTGGAATCGCTGGACAAGCTCAAGGAGCTGCTGCGCAACAACCTGAACCAGCAGTACACGGCCGCCGCCCGCTTCAAGCTGAAGCGCGCCCTGCTGGACGAGCTGGACAAGGCCCACAGCTTCCCGCTGCCGCCGAAGATGGTGGAAGCCGAGTTCGAGGGCATCTGGCAGCAGGTCGAGGCCGACAAGGCCGCCGGCCGCCTGCCGGAAGAGGACGCCAAGAAGTCCGACAAGAAGCTGAAGGAAGAGTACCAGAAGATCGCCGAGCGCCGCGTGCGCCTGGGTCTGGTGCTCGCCGAGATCGGCCGCGCCAACAACGTGCAGGTCTCGGACCAGGAACTGAACAACGCCATCATGAACGAGGCCCGCAACTATCCGGGCCAGGAGCGTCAGGTGTTGGACTTCTATCGCCAGAACCCGAACGCCGCCGCCCAGATGCGCGCCCCGATCTATGAGGAGAAGGTCTGCGACCTGATCTTCGGAACCGCCGACGTGACCGACACCCCGATCACCAAGGAAGAGCTGCTCAAGGAAGAAGACGAGATCTGATCTCGCCTTTGAGCCGCACCTGATCTCGAAAAGCCGCCGCTGCCGACGCAGCGGCGGCTTTTTTCTTGGGAGGCGCGTCGTCCCGGTCCATCATTCCGCGGGATCGCAGGGGTCGCTGGAGGACGGCGAAGCTTTGCAATACAATCGTGTGACGCGGGTCGCGGCCGGTGTTTGCGCCTGGGGAGTGGGTGATGAGCGTTCTGTTTGCGTCTTTCGCGGTCGCGGGATCCTTGATCCTGCAGGACCCGGCGCCGCCCGCGGCTCCCGTTCCGGCGGCGCAGGTTCCGCCGTCGGCGACTCAGCTGGAAGACGTCGTCGTCCAGCGTCAGCGCCTGGAGCGCGCCATCCGTAATTTCGTCGACGAGGTCGCGGCGCCTTCGCCCGGGCGTGGACCCGCGCGCTGGGATCGCCGGGTGTGCGTCGGCGTGGTCAATGTCCGCAACCCCGCCGCCCAGCACCTGGTCGATCGGGTGTCCCAGGTGGCCATGGATGTCGGGCTCGAGCCCGGCGAGCCGGGCTGCAAGGCGAACGTGGTGATCATCGGCACCTCCGACGGTCCGGCCCTGGCCCAGGCGCTGGTCGACGCCACCCCGCGCGCCTTCCGTCCGAACTGGAGCGGATCGGACCGCGGCGCCGTCGCCCTGGAGAAGTTCGTGGCGTCGGAAGCGCCGGTCCGCTGGTGGCACGTCGCCCTGCCGGTCGATTCCCAGACCGGCGCCCCCGTGGTTCGCATTCCCGGTCAGGACGACGAGCCGCGCATGACGGCGATCTTCGCCTCGTCGCGCCTGCGGACCCAGGTCCAGAACAATCTCGACCGAGTGTTCGTGATCGTCGATTTCGGCCGCGCCGAAGGGCTGAACTTCAACCAGCTCAGCGACTACATCGCCATGGTCGCGCTGGCCCAGATCGATCCGGACGCGGCGACCGGCAGCTTCAACTCGGTGCTGAACCTGTTCGAGCAGCCCGGCGGCGCCGGCATCGACGGCATGACCGACTGGGACCGCAGCTATCTGAGCGCCCTGTATGACGCGGAACTGAACCAGCTGCGGCCCAGCCACCAGGCTAGCTCCGTGTCCAACGCCATGGCCCATGATCGCCGGGCCCAGGCGGCGGCTCCCGCCGAGGACGAGGACAAGGCGGAGTGACGAAGCGTCGTCCCCGCCTTGCGTGAACGCTTCCTCAAGACGATATCCTGTCCAAGAGGGACAGCGGCCGCTGAGTCGCGCCCAAAAGCATCCGAGAAGGCCTGAATGCGCGATCCGATCGAACTGATGAACATGAACCTCGTCCCGATGGTGGTCGAGCAATCCAGCCGGGGCGAGCGCGCCTTCGACATCTTCTCGCGCCTGCTGCGCGAACGGATCATCTTCCTGACCGGTCCCTTCGAGGACGGCATGGCCTCGCTGATCTGCGCCCAGCTGCTGTTCCTGGAATCGGAGAACCCGAAGAAGGAAATCAGCATGTACATCAACAGCCCCGGCGGACAGGTGTCCTCGGCGCTCGCGATCTACGACACCATGCAATACATCCGCTCGCCGGTTTCGACGGTGTGCATGGGCATGGCCGCCTCGGCCGGCTCGCTGATCCTGACCGCCGGCGCCGCCGGCCAGCGCGTGGCCCTGCCGAACGCGCGGGTCATGGTGCACCAGCCTTCGGGTGGTTTCCGCGGCCAGGCCTCGGACATCGAGCTGCACGCGGCCGACATCCGCTACACCAAGAAGCGCCTCAACGAGATCTACGTCGAACACACCGGCCGGACCTATGAGGAAGTCGAGAAGACCCTGGACCGCGACCACTTCATGTCGGCCGAGGAAGCCAAGGCCTGGGGCATCGTGGACCACGTCTACGACCGCCGCGAACAGGCAGACGCCGACGGCGTGAAGACGCCCGGCGCCTGATCCGCACGGCGATGCCCGTCTGAGAGACCTGACAACCGCCGGCGCGTCCGGCGGTTGTTTTGTGTCTGTTCGTCTACTAGCGTTCTCTGTCGTCAGCTGGAGGGGGTGGTGATGAGAACGGCTCTTGGCGTGATGTTCGCCCTGTCCATGGGCCTGACGGCGCCGGCGGCCGCCGCGCAAGAGGCGCCGCAGCCCGCGCCCGCGCAGGCCGAGGCGACGGCCCTTGAGGATGTGGTGGTCACAGGGCGGCTGGAGGAACAGGTCCGGCGCTTCACGGAGGGGGCGTCCAATCCGGTTCCGTCGCGTGGTCTGGCCCGCTGGCGCGGACCGGTCTGCATCGGCGTCTATAATTTCCAGCGCGAGGCCGGCCAGCAGATCGCCGACGGCCTGGTCCAGGCGGGCGAAGCCCTGAACGTGCCGATCAAGGACGGCCCCTGCGATCCCAACATCATGATCATCGGCGCTG
>NZ_JAHFPF010000044.1 GCF_023259385.1 Brevundimonas sp.
ACCTGCGCGAGCAGTTGATCCGCGAAGTCGAGATCATTCCGCTGGAAGTGGTGTGCCGCAACATCGTGGCCGGCAGCCTGGCCACCCGGCTGGGTCAGGAAGAAGGCACGCCCCTGCCCCGCTCGATCATCGAATTCTACTACAAGAAGGATGAGCTCAACGACCCGATGGTCACCGAGGAGCACATCACGGCGTTCAACTGGGCCACGACCCAGGAACTGGACGACATCCTGGCCATGACGGTGCGGGTGAACGACTATCTGTCGGGCATGTTCGGCGCCGTCGGCATCACCCTGGTGGACTTCAAGATCGAGTTCGGCCGCATCTGGGAGAACGATTTCGCCCGGGTGATCCTGGCCGACGAGATCAGCCCGGACAGCTGCCGTCTGTGGGACACCACAACCGGTGAGAAGCTGGACAAGGACCGCTTCCGCCGCGATCTGGGCAATGTCATCGAAAGCTATACGGAAGTCGCGCGTCGCCTGGGAATCATGAAGGGCATGCCGACGGTGATTCAGGGGGGACTGCACTAATGGCCAAGGTGAAGGTGCATGTGTTCCTGAAACCCGGCGTTCTGGACGTTCAGGGCAAGGCCGTCGAAGGCGCGCTGAACGGTCTGGGCTGGGGCGGCGTGGCCAACGCCCGCGTCGGCAAGCTGATCGAGTTCGATTTCAACGGCGAAGGCGACCCCGCCGCCGAGCCCAATAAGATGTGCGAGCAGTTGCTCGCCAACACCGTCATCGAAAGCTACCGCATCGAGGTCGCGTGAAACGCGTCCTGAAGCTGCTGGTCGTCCTCTTTATCATCGGCGGGTGCGTGGTGTTCGCCGCCGCCCTGGCCGGCGGGCTCATGGACGACAGCGCCTTCACCCCCGCGGTCAAGGGCACGGCGCACTAGAATCACCGGGCGCCCTCACGGCGTCGGGCCCGCCAGTCGTCGTAGTTCTGCTTTGCCTCACGCACATAGGGCGATCGGCTGATAAGGCCGATCACCAGTTGGTTGAGCAGGGAAACCGGGAACGGCAGAGGCCTGACGAAGTCCACGAAGAGGACGACCCTGATCTCATCCGTGTCATTGCCCGCGCTGTGGACAAAGCTGTCGTCGAAGACGAGGCTTCCTCCAGCCCGCCAATGGCGGCGCTCGCCCCCGACGTCCAGCCAGGCGTTCTCGGCGGCGCGAGGCACCACCAGGCCGAGGTGATAGCGAAGGACGCCCTTGTAAGGACCGCGATGGGGCGGAATCCGCTTCATCGGCTCGAGTATCGAGAAGAAGGCGGTGGTCATCCGCGGTATCTTCCGCAACGCCGCCCACGTCCTGGGGCAGGCTTGGCAGTTGTCCGGAAAATCGACGCCGTAGCCGCGGAAGAAGTAGGTTTTCCAGCGGCCGTCGTTGGTGAGTTTTTCCTGGTCCGTGGAGATCACCTCGAACCCCGGCACCTCGTCCAGGTTGGCGGTCAACGCCGCCAGTTCCCGCACGATATCCGGATGGGCCGCCTCGAGCACGGACGTCCAGGGAAACAGGGCCGGATCGAAGAAGTGGCTGTCCCCCACGGGCGATGTCCGGGCGATCAGGGCCTCGATATGGCGGATGATCCCGCCGGCCATTTGCAGTGTCCGGGGCGGATCGACCTCGTCCAGCTGCGCCATCATCCCTCTCCCCTTCGGTCCATGACCGTTTTCAACGCGCCGTCGACGATCGCGCGGTCCGCCCCGTCGAGCTGGAAGCGGCGTTCGCCCCTGTTGTCCAACCGGGCGACAAGATCGCCGGTGTCCTGAATGTAGAGGGAAAGCGGATGACGCCGCCCGGGATAGCTCCGGGCCTCGCACGCCAACCTTCCCCCGAAGACGTGCCGATAGAACAGGCCGTGCTTTCCGCGGGCCGTCGCGATCATCTTTGACGGCGAGAGCCGTCCGGCGATGTGGATGGACACGGCGAGCAGCCTGTACGCCGCATCGATCCGCTCCCTGGACAGCGCCGACCGTACGCAGAACCCGCTGGAATCGACTATCCGAACCCCTCGGTCCAGTTCAGGGCCAAGCACGTCGGGAAAGACGTGGTGCGCGGGAGATGTCCTCACCTTGCCCCCGAGAACATGAATTCGCATCACGGCCATGATCTCGTCGCGCTCCACAATTCCGACGACGACGCAATTGGAGCTGGCGTCGAAATCCTCATCGACGGCCAGGGTGTCCTCATCGAGGTTGCCCGAGCCTTCGAACATGTCGCGACGGAACTGAGCCGTACGGCGAACCTCCTCTTCGGTCGTGAAATGAAAGAGCGTCTGGGACACGGCCACGCTTGATGTTTGATCTTACTCAAGCGGGAAAATCCGGCAGGCGCAACCGCTTCGCGATGCGTCGGGAGCTCGATCATCTCGTGTCCGCGGCCGTACAGCTGCCGCATGCCGATCCTCCACAACGGAAGTTTCGCAGGGACGCGACGGCGCAGTATCTGATGCGTTAGGCTCGACGGACGCGGAAGCCCGGAGCGAGCATGCCTTTCACCCTGATCTCCAACGACATCACCGACGGCGGCGTGCTGCCGGACGCGCAGGTGCAGGCCAAGGGCAACGCCTCGCCGCATCTGAAGTGGTCGGGCGCGCCCGAGGGCACGAAGAGCTACGCGGTCACCTGCTATGATCCGGACGCGCCGACGGGCTCGGGCTTCTGGCACTGGACCGTGGCCAACATCCCGGCCGAGGTGAGCGAACTCCCCGCCGGCGGTCCCGTCCCGGCCGGCGCGGTCGAGGGCCGCACGGACTTCGGCGCGCCCGGCTTCGGCGGCGCCGCCCCGCCCCCCGGCCACGGCCCGCACCGCTACATCTTCACCGTCTTCGCCGTGGATACGGACAAGCTGGACGTGACGCCGGACAATTCGGGCGCCGTGTTCGGCTTCAACCTGCATTTCCACACCCTGGCCAAGGCGACGATCACCGCCACCTACGAGAACACCGGCCAGGGCTGAGGCGTCCCGCAACGGTAAGTGATCGCCGTCCAGACGGGCCGGGTTGAAGGCGGCGAGGGCTCCGCCCATGTTGCAGTGCAACATTCTCTCCTCCCCGGTGATCGCCATGTCCCCTGCCGACTGCACGACCTACAGCGACGCCGATGTCGTTTCCGAAACGCCGACGCGCGGCCCCCTGGCGGTCAGCCTGGTGCTGACGGCTCTGGCGATGGGCGGGTTCGCCATCGGGATCACCGAGTTCGCGGCGATGAGCGTGCTTCCGGACTTCGCCAGCGGCCTGGGCGTCGACGAGCCGACCGCCGGCCACGCCATCAGCGCCTATGCGGCCGGGGTGGTGGTGGGCGCGCCCCTGCTGGCCGCGTTCGGGGCGCGGCTGCCGCGCTGGATCCTGCTGATCGTGCTCATGGGCCTGTTCGCGGCGGCCAATACGCTGAGCGCCCTGTCGCCGAATTTCGAGACCATGCTGGTGTTCCGCTTCCTCAGCGGTCTGCCGCACGGGGCCTATTTCGGCGTCGCGGCGCTGGTCGCCGCGTCGATCGTACCACTGAAATTCCGCACACGGGCGGTGTCGACCCTGCTGATGGGACTGACCCTCGCGACCGTGCTGGGCGTGCCGGTGGTCAATCTGATCAGCCAGGCGCACGGCTGGCGCTGGGCCTTCGGCATCGTCGGAATGCTGGCGGTGCTGACCATGACGCTGGTGGCCCTGTTCGCGCCGCGCGATCCGGCGCATCCGGACGCCAGCCCCCTGCGCGAACTGAAGGCTCTGAAGAACCGGCAGGTCTGGCTGACGCTCGGCGTCAGCGCCATCGGCTTCGGCGGCATGTTCGCGGTCTACGCCTACCTGGCCTCGACCCTGCGGGAGGTGACGGGCGTGGGTCCGGAGGTTTTGCCCTGGGTCTTCGCCGTGTTCGGGGTCGGCATGTTCAGCGGCAACCTGCTGGGCGCCTGGGCCGGAGACCGGTTCGGCTTCAAGGCCGCGGCCGGAGTGCTGATCTGGAGCGCGGCGTCCCTGGCCCTGTATCCGCTGGCCTCGCATCACCTGTGGTCGATGCTGGTCATCGTGCTGTGCGTCGGCGCCGGCGGCGGACTGGGCGCGATCCTGCAGACCCGGCTGATGGATGTGGCCGGCGAGGCGCAGACGCTGGCGGCGGCCCTGAATCACTCGGCCTTCAACACCGCCAACGCGCTGGGCCCGCTGCTGGCGGGCGCGGCGGTGGCGGCCGGATTCGGCTGGGGTTCGACGGGCTGGGTGGCCGTGGGACTGACGCTGGGCGGCCTGGCCATCTGGCTCTGGGCCTGGCTGGACGGACGCGTCTCGCGCCCGCCCGTCACGGCGGCCTGACAAACGCCCCGAACCCTGCTAGGAGGCCGCGCCATGAGCGCAGCCGTCATCGTCTTCCCCGGTTCCAACTGTGATCGCGATTGCAAGGTCGCCGTCGAACGCTCCACCGGCGAGCAGGTCCAGATGGTGTGGCACCAGGAGACCGAGCTGCCGCAGGGCCTCGACCTGATCGTCCTTCCGGGCGGCTTCTCCTACGGCGACTATCTGCGCTGCGGCGCGATGGCGGCGCAGGCCCCGATCATGCAGGCGATCCGCAAGGCCGCCGACGACGGCGTGGCCGTTCTGGGCATCTGCAACGGCTTCCAGGTGCTGTGCGAGGCCGGGATGCTGCCGGGCGCCCTGCTGCGCAACTCGGGCCTCAAATACGTCTGCAAGCCGATCAGCCTGACGGTCGCGAACGGCCAGACCCGCTTCACCTCGGGCTACCAGGGCCAGCGCGAGGTCGTCATGACCCAGGGCAACGGCGACGGGAACTACTTCGCCGACGCCGAGACGCTGGCGCGGCTTGAGGGCGAGGGCCAGGTGGTGTTCCGCTACGTCGACAACCCCAACGGCTCGGTCGCCGACATCGCCGGCATCCAGAACGCGCGCGGCAACGTGCTGGGCATGATGCCGCACCCGGACCGGGCCTTCGAGGCCGAGCTGGGTTCGGCGGACGGCGCCACCCTGTTCCAGAGCATTTACAACGCCGCCTGATCGGGCTTGACCCGGGCCGCCCGAGCGGTCGTTCTCCGGACTGGAGAGCGAAGGGGCGCCCATGTTCATCAGTGAACGCCAGAAGATGATCTCGGGGCAGCCGTACAATCCCGGCGATCCCGAACTTCAGGCCGACCAGATCGCCGCCAAGCAGTGGATGGTGCGCTACAACGCCTCGCTGGCGGCGACGCCGGCGGACCGGCGCGACCTGCTGCGCCAGCGGCTGGGCGAGGTCGGCGAAGGCGCGGTGATCCGCCCGCCCTTCCACTGCGACTACGGCTACAACATCCGTCTGGGCCGAAATGTCTTTCTGAATTTCAACTGCGTGATCCTGGACGTGTGCGAGGTCGAGATCGGCGACCTGACGCAGATCGGGCCGGGGGTGCAGATCCTGACCGCCGACCATCCACGCGATCCCGGCGAGCGGGCGCGCGGCGTGGAATTCGGCAAGCCCATCGTGATCGGGCGCAACGTCTGGATCGGCGGCGGGGCGCTGATCCTGCCGGGCGTGACCATCGGCGACGACGCGATCGTCGGCGCCGGATCGGTCGTCACCCGGGACGTGGCTTCGGGCGCGACCGTGATCGGCAATCCGGCGCGCGAGAGACGCTGACCGTCAGTTTTCCAGATCGTCCGCGATATTGCGGACCACCGGATCGCCCGGCTCGTCATCCTCGTCGACATCGGGCGTGACGATCCCGCCCGGATCCCGCTGAGCCTTCAGCTCACGCTCGCCGAGGCCGAGGCCCTGCTCGCGCGCGCGGTCCGTCTGGACGAAGTCGGTTTCGAAATGGGGTTTCTCTTCAGCCATCGGTCTTCTCCGCAGATATGAAGAGGGAACCGGTCCGGGGCGCGGCGGTTCCGATGAAGCGTCGCCGCAGGAGCTTGCATGTCGTCCATCATCCGCCCCACCGCCGCCCAGCAGACCCGGCGTCTGATCGTTCTGGCCTGCGCGGTCTTCGCCGTCGTCGTCGCCCAGGCGCAGATGCTGCTGGGCTGGGGCCAGACCGCGGGCGAGTTCGCGGCGGACAGCGACGCGACCCTGAAGGTGGCGGGCTACGCCTTCGCCATCTGGGGCGTGATCTATCTGGGGCTGTTGATCTACGCCGTGCGGCAGGCGCTGCCCGCGACGGGCGAGAGCGCGCTGCTGACCCGGCTGGGCTGGCCGTCGGCGGCGGCCTTCCTCGGCATCGGCTGGTGGATCGTGGCGGCGGCCGCGGACTGGGAGGCCGGCACGGTGATCCTGATCTTCGGCTCGCTGCTGGTGCTGCTGGTTCCGCTGCTGCTCAACGCTCGGACCATCCGGGCCCTGCCCCGTACCGACCGGGAGCGCTGGACCGTGGTCTGGCCGCTGGCCCTGCTGGCGGGCTGGCTGGGCGTGGCCGCCCCGGTGAACCTGCTGACGGTGCTGACCGGCAACGGCGACCTGCCGACCGTGCTGTCCCCCACCGTGTGGGCCCTGCTGGCCATCGTGGTCGTGATGGTGAAGGCGCTGGCCGTCACATGGACGCTGCGCACGCCCGCCTACGCCCTGCCGATCGCCTGGGGCCTGCTGGGGGTGTTCGTGGCCGAGCTTGAGCGCAACCCGGCGCTGGCGGGCGGCGCGATGGTCGCGTCGGGCCTGACGCTGGTCGGCGCCTTCATCCTGACCTTCCGGCTGAAGCCGCCGGTCGAGAAACCGAACTAGAGGCGTCCGGCGAAGGGCGGGGCGCCGGGCTCGGGATCATCGGGGTCGTCGTCCGCGGCGCCCACGTCGAAGGCGCCTGATTCGTCGAAGCCGACGCTGCCGACGCCCGTGGCCGAACCGGTCAGGCGCTGGCGGCTGGCCATGGCCAGTTCGGGGGCCAGCGCCTTCAGCCGGGCCGCCTCCACCGGATCGTTCGAAAGGTCCATCTGCTGATGGTCGGGGGTGATGTCGTCGCGGCGCATCAGTCGTCCTCCTGTCCGCCGTCGTCATTAGCCGCCTCGCGGGCGGCGCGTTCGGCCAAGGCCGTGGCGCCGGCGTCATCAGCCGCGATGGTCGGGGTGTCCGGGTCTTCCGGCGTGGCGGCCGGATCGATGGGCTGGTCGGGCATGGGAGGCTCCTTCAGCGGGCGTTCCCCGATTCAATGGCCACGCGGGGCCGATGTTCCGCTCTGCAAGGCTGACAGAGGGGTCTTCTGTCGCTAGAAGGCCGGGCCATGAGCGCTCCTGAAAAGACCATGGCCGAGCTGGCCGCCGAATACGGCCTGGCCCCGAACGAATATCAGGTCGTCCTCGACCGACTGGGCCGTGAGCCCAACCATGTCGAACTGGGCGTCTTCTCGGTGATGTGGTCCGAGCACTGCTCGTACAAATCCTCCAAGATCCATCTGGGCAAGTTCCCGACCAAGGGACCGCGCGTCATCTGTGGGCCGGGCGAGAACGCCGGCGTCATCGACATCGACGACGGCGACGCCTGCATCTTCAAGATGGAGAGCCACAACCACCCGTCCTACATCGAGCCCTATCAGGGCGCGGCGACGGGCGTGGGCGGCATCATGCGCGACGTCTTCACCATGGGTGCGCGCCCGGTGGCGTTGCTGAACGCCCTGCGCTTCGGCGACGTGAACCACGAGAAGACCAAGCGTCTTGTCTCGGGCGTGGTCTCGGGCATCGGCGGCTACGGCAACTGCGTCGGGGTTCCGACCGTGGCCGGCGAGACGAATTTCCACGCCGGCTACAATGGCAACATCCTGGTCAACGCCATGTGCGTGGGCCTGGCGAAGTCGGACGCGATCTTCTACTCGGCCGCGCCGTCGGCGGGCTTCAGCGTGGTGTATTTCGGCTCCAAGACCGGCCGCGACGGCATCCACGGCGCGACCATGGCCTCGGCCGAGTTCGATGAGGATTCGGACGAGAAGCGCCCCACCGTGCAGGTCGGCGACCCGTTCGCCGAGAAGCTGCTGATCGAGGCGACGCTGGAGCTGATGGCCTCGGGCGCGGTCGCCGCGATCCAGGACATGGGCGCGGCGGGCCTGACCAGCTCCTCGGTCGAGATGGCCGGCAAGGGCGGCGTCGGCATCGAGCTGAACATGAACGCCGTGCCCCAGCGCGAAGAGGGCATGACCGCCTATGAGATGATGCTGTCGGAAAGCCAGGAGCGGATGCTGGCGGTCCTGAAGCCGGGCCGCGAGGCCGACGGCCACCGCATCTTCGAGAAATGGGGCCTGGACGCCGCCGTGATCGGCGTGACCACCGACACCGGCCGCCTGGTGCTGAAGCATCACGGCGAGACGGTCTGCGACGTGCCGCTGGCCCCGCTGTTCGACGACGCGCCGATGTACGACCGTCCGTGGGTCCAGCCGGCGCTGCATCCGCGCCTCGATCCGAAGGAGGTTCCCGCGCCCGAGAGCTGGGTCGATGCGGTGATCAAGGTGGTCTGCTGCCCCGACATGGCCTCCAAGCGCTGGATCTGGGAGCAGTACGACCGTCACGTGATGGCCGACACCCTGCAGGATTCGTCCACCGGCGCGGACGCCGGGGTAGTCCGCGTGCACGGGACGGACAAGGGGCTGGCCGTCACCTCGGACTGCACCCCGCGCTACGTGCAGAACGACCCCTATGAGGGCGGCAAGCAATGCGTGGCCGAGGCCTGGCGCAACCTGACCGCCGTCGGCTCCCTGCCCATCGCGATCACCGACAACCTGAATTTCGGCAACCCGCAGCGCCCCGAAATCATGGGCCAGATCGTGCGCGCGATCGACGGTATGGCCGAGGCCTGCCGCGACCTGGACTTCCCGGTCGTGAGCGGCAACGTCAGCCTCTACAACGAGACCAACGGCGCCGCGATCCCGCCGACCCCGACGGTCGGCGCCGTGGGCCTGCTGTCCAACTATGACGTGACCGTCGGCTTCGGCGGCGCTGTCGAAGGCGACGTGCTGGTGCTGATCGGCGAGACGCACGGCGAGCTGGGCGCCTCGATCTATCTGCGCGAAGTGCTGGGCCGCGAGGACGGCGCCCCGCCGCCCGTCGATCTGAAGCTGGAGCGCAAGACGGGCGACTTCGTGCGCGACCTGATCACGAAGGGCGACCTGACCTGCGTCCACGACCTGTCCGACGGCGGCCTGATCGGCGCGGCGGCGGACATCGCCCTGGCCTCGGACGTCGGGGTCGAGCTGGACGCCACCTCGGCGACTCACGCCCACGTCTTCCTGTTCGGCGAAGACCAGGCCCGCTACCTGGTCGCCGTGTCCGACCCGACCGAGGTCATCGCCAAGGCCCAGGCCGCCGGCCTGCACGCGTCGGTCGTCGGCCGCGCCAAGGGCCGGGACTTCCGCTCGGGCGAGCTGTTCACCCTGCCGCTGGATCACCTGCGCGAGATGCACGAAAGCTGGATGCCGAACTGGATGAACGGCTGATGCGCGTCGCCGTGTCAGGGCTGGCTGCAATCCTGACGCTGGCCGCCTGCGACGGCGGCGGCGACCCGGTCGAGCAGGCCCTGCGCGAGACGGCGGCGGCGAACCAATCGGCGACCGTGACCTATGACGAGAGCGCCGCGCCTCAAGGGGTTAGTCCCCCGGCCGCGCCCACCGAAGCCGAGGCCGCCTACGCCGAGGTGATGATCCGGGAGAACCGCGAGGCCATCACCACGGCGCGCGCCGTTCTGGCGGACTCCCGGGACCCACGCATTCGCCGGTCGGCACAGGCGGTCATCGACAACCGGACGCGTGAGATCGCCGAGCTGGAATCGTTCGTCCCGAGCGCCCCCGCCGAATGAGAATCGCGATCGTCCTGCCCCCGGGCGGCCTGTTCGCTGTTGAGCAGCCGAACTCCATCGAGACGGTGATCCGGACGCTGGCCACGCAGGCGGGCGAAGACGAAGTCCTGAAGATCTTCTGCGACGAGGGCGCCAGGACGCACGGCGATCTGCCGGTGCACGTCACGCCGGCGGGCGGCGACCGCCACGAGCGTCTGGTCCAAGCCCTGGAAGCCTTCGCGCCGGACATCATCGAGTTTCACCAGCACGCCATCAGCGCCGCCCGGTTGGCCCGTCGGTTCCCAAAGGCGCTTCGGCTGCTGTACCGCCACAATGACGTCAAAGCGCCTCGCAACCCGATCGACATGTGGCGCTACCGCCAGCGCTACAAGGCGTTCGACGGGCTGATCTTCGTCAGCGAGGCGTCCCGCGCCGCCTTCATCGCGGTCTATCCCACCTTCGCCGATCGCGCCTTCGCGGTGCGAAATCCGATCGACGCCACGCTATGGGCCGCATCCCCGGACACCCGTGAGCCGCTGATCGTCTTCGCCGGTCGCGCCATTCCGGAAAAGGGCATGGACCTGCTGTGCGAGGCGCTGCCGGACGTGCTGAACCGGCATCCCGAGTGGCGGGCGGAGCTGTTCCTCGGCGACTGGCGGAAACACGTGGGCTGGGCCGGACCTCACGTCGAGCGGATGCTGGCGCGCACGGACCGGGTCGTCATCCGGCCCCATGCCCCGCTGACCGAGGTGCGGGAGGCGACGCGGCGCGCCGCCATCGCCGTGGTCCCGTCCGTCTGGGCCGAGCCGCTGGGCCTGTCGGCATTGGAGGCCCACGCCGCCGGAGCGGCCCTGGTGTCTTCCGGCCGAGGCGGTCTGCGGGAGGTCAGCGGTCCGCACGCCGTCTATGTCGAGCCTCTGACCGCTGATGCGTTGGCGACCGCCATCGAGGCCCTGATCACCGATCCGGAACGGCGCCTGGCCCTGGCCCGCACCGGCCAGGACCACGTGATGAAAACGCACACGCCCGCCGCGCGCGCGGCCGAACTGTCGGCCCTGCGCCGCCGCCTGCTGGACGCCCGGGCGGTCGCGCCCTAGGGCAGCAGGTAGTCGTTGGGCTCGACCAGCTTGTAGCCCGGCGTGGTGCTGACCATCTGGCGGAGCCAGTAGTTGTGGCCGGCGCCGTAAAGGATCACGATCCGGTCGCCCGGTCGCGCGACCTGCCTCAGGTGGGCGAAGATGACGGCGTTGCGGGTGTACCAGCGGCCGTTGAGGACGGCGCCCGGCTGGGCGTCGCCGGCGCCGAACGTCAGGAGCTGGGCGTAGACGCCCTGACCGTAGGCGATGTGCTCGGGCGTGTTCATCCAGGCCAGCAGTTCAGCCACCGTGCCGGTGTGCTGGCGGCGTTCCATCTCGGCCGAGATGGCGCCCATCTGATCGTTCAACGCGGCGAAGTCGGCGTCGCGGCCGTTGGCCCGCACCCACTGGATCACCTCGTCGAACGGGAAGTAGGAGGGCTGGCCTTCCCGGTCGTTCTCGTCGATGGCGTAGACGCGCTGGATCCCCAGGTCGTGGGCGAGCCGGTAGCCGATCTGCACCCGCTCGTCGGCGTCGGTCAGCACGTCGGCGGGCGTGTAGTTCGGATAGGCCTGATCGAGCAGGGTCGTCCGGTCGTCCGCGATCCGCTCGATGCCCAGGGCGGTGGGGTTGAACCGCGCCAGCGCCCGCGACACGGCCTGAAGCTGGGCCTGTTTCTCCGGCGTCAGGACCGAGTCGATGCGGGCGTTGTGAACGTCCTGACCCGGATTATCCATGTGATAGCTGCCGAGGATCATCACCTCGATGGGCGCGGGTTCAGGCGCCGGTGCGGCGGTCTGGGCCAGGGCGGCGGTCGGCAGGACAAGGGCGACGAGGGCCGCGACGACTTTCAGCATGATGATCTCCCCGGAGGCTTTCACCTCTATGAGGCGTCGGCTGTAACGCACGGATGCGGCGGGGCGAGTTAAGTCTTGGACAGGTTCAGCCCTTGTCCGACCGGTCCCGCCGCGCATGCGCGACCAACGCCTCGAAATCCCCGCCGAACAGCCGGTCGACGAGGTCGCCGATCTCGGCGTCCAGCCAGACGTCGCGCGCCAGCACGGCGTGATAGCGCTGGCGCCCGTCCTCGCGCTCGGAGCGGACCGCCCCCTTCTGCATGAGGCGATGCAGAAGGGTCTTGATGGTGGCGTCGCCCCACGGCTGGCGCGACTTGACCTCGTCCATCAGGGAGGCGGCGGACAGCGGCCCGCAGCGCCACAGGGCGGCGAGGACGGCGCTCTCCGCCTCGGTGACGGCGATGCGGGTCAGGACCGCAGCACCGCGCGGTCGATGCGCGCCTCGACGATCCAGTTGCAGATCACCGCGACCACGCCCGCGATCAGGCCGAGGACGAAGATGAAGGCCGCCTCGGCCACGCCCGGAGCCAGCACATTATACGGCGGCTGCTCGCCGATATTGGCGATGCCGATGTTGATCATCAGCACATTGTAGGCCGCACCCAGCAGGCCGATCAAAGGCCCGCCCAGACGCAGGGCCTGGAGATAGGCCGATCCGCCGGTCAACCGAGGACCCGACAGGACCTTGAGCACCGTGACGACGATGGCGGCGATCGCTGAGACCAGCAGCAGCACCATGATGAGCTTCATCGCCGGCGCGGCGTCGGCGAACACTACAGCCGGGGTGATCCGGGTCTGCGCGAGCGCCAGTTCGGGGACGAGCGACGCCGCGGCGCCGATGGCAGTGAGACGGATGGTCGACATGGCGCCCTCTGGATTACGTTTGTAATCCAGTCAGATTACGTATGTAATCTTTCGCGTCAATCCTTCAGAGAACCGGGATCGCCTGGCTCAGCCGCCCGCCGACCCGGATCGGCTCGACGCGGGTGGCCAAGCCGGTGCGGTCGTCGGTCTCGACATAGACGCCGCAGATGGTGGCGGGGCCGTGGGCGGGGGTGTAGCGGCCGCCAGACAGACGCGTCGTGAAGCGCCGCAGGGGCTCTTCCTTCTCGTTGCCGATGACCGAGTCATAGTCGCAGCAGCCGCCGGCGTCGGTCTGGTAGGCCGTGCCGCCGGGCAGGATCTGGCAGTCGGCGGTCGGGACGTGCGTGTGGGTGCCCACCACGAGCGACGCGCGCCCGTCGCAGAAATGGCCCATGGCCATCTTCTCGCTGGTCGCCTCGCAATGCATGTCGACGATGATGGCGTCGGCGGCGATGGCCAGCGGACAGGCGGCCAGTTCCTTCTCGACGGCGCCGAAGGGATCGTCGACGGCGTCCATGTGGATGCGGCCGAGAGCGTTCATGACCAGCACCGTCTTGCCCGAATGGGTCTCGAACAGATTGGCGCCGGCGCCGGGGGCGTCCATCAGGCGCGGATAGTTGAGCGGCCGGATCAGGCGCGGCTCCCGCACGATATAGGTCAGGGCCTCGCGCTGGTCCCAGCTGTGGTTGCCCAGCGTCAGACAGTCGGCGCCGGCCATGAACAGCTCGTTGGCCGTGTGCTCGGTGATGCCGAAACCGCCCGCGGCGTTCTCGGCGTTGACCACCACGAAGTCGAGCTTCAGGTCCCGCTTGAGACCGGGCAGGTGGTCGGTGAGGCCGTCGCGGCCGGACTTGCCGACCACATCGCCGAAGAACGCGAGACGCATATTCAGAGTACCTTTCGGGCGGCGGTATAGCCGACCTCGGTCAGAACGCCATGCAGGCGGATGTCGTGCCCTTCGAGCGGCAGGTCCTCGACCTGCTGTCCGGCGTAGGCGAAACCGATGCGGATCGCGTCCGGCAGGGCGGCGAAGGTGCGGTCGTAATAGCCGCCCCCCTGCCCCAGCCGGCCGCCCCTGGCGTCGAAGGCCAGCAGGGGGGCGAGGATCAGCTCCGGCGTCACGGCTTCGGCCAGAGGCAGGGGCGCAGGCACGCCCGCCTGATCCAGCTCCAGCGGTTCGCCCGGCGTCCACAGGCGGAAGACCATCGGCGCGTCGAGCGCCGTCACCACCGGCAGGCACAGGGTCCGCCCCTGACGGGTCAGGGCCAGGGCCAGAGCGCCCATGTCCAGTTCGGAGCCGATGGCGCGATAGACCGCGACCGGATCGCCCGGCGGGAGGGCTCCGACATGGTCGGCGGCGCGGGAGGCGGCCTCGGGATCGAGTCCGGCCAGGCGCTTGCGCAGGGCGCGGGCCTCGGCGCGCAGGGCCGCCTTGTCATGAGGGGTCAAAGCGAAGTCCGAGCGTCGCTGCGGTAGGTGAAGGCGACGACGGCGAGATAGACGGCGATGATGAGGCCGCGCGCGCTCCAGGCGAGGGCGCCGTCAGCCGGATCGATGAGGAGACCGGCGCCGATCATGGCCAGGATCATGACGGCGGTGGCCGCCCAGCCCTCCCACGAGGCGGGAGACGCGCCCCAGCCGAACGCCTTGGGTCCGAACCAGCCGCGCTTCATCGTTCGCTCCGGGGAGGAGAAAGGGTGGCGGCGCCGCAAGAACCGTGAAGGGCGTTTAAATCCTCTCGACCTGGGTAGCCAGGTGGGCTCCGTGTGCCCGGGCCCTCGAGCCCAAACAGGGACAGATCCCTTCGAGTGAATTAAGGTCGCGAGGAAATGTTGCCTTCGACGTGGGCCGCAGCAGGACCCGCCGCCGAGCAAGATAGTCCTTCACCCTCTCCGGCGCCAGTCCCGGGTCCTAGGACCGGGGGAAGCGGATGGGCGCCGCGTCGCTGATCCATTGCGACTCCAGGGCGTCTCCGGTCAGGCGGACGCGGAACCGGTCGTCGAAGCCCTCGACAGCGAACAGGCCGTCAGCGGTCAGCGGGGTCAGACGCGCGGTCTGGCCATTGGTTCGGCGGTAGAGCAGGACTCCGTCGGCGAAGAGGATGCGGCGGCTCTGATAGTCGCCGGCCAGGGCCCGGAGCCGGGCGACGGGAATAGTGACGGGGTGCATGCGCGCCTCGATCCCGATGCGGGCCCATTCCCAGTCGGCGCGGTCGGCCGGGTTCGCGTCTGGCCGGGCCTCAAGAGCAGCCAGGGCCAAGGCCTGGGCGGCGTCCAGTTCCTGACCGTCGGGCGCGGCGACATCGGGAGAAATTCCGACAGCCTCCCAGTTGGTCCCGGAGACCGGATGAACCGGCCGGCCGAAGGAGACGCTGAGCATGAAGGCGGGCGCGACGGGTTCGAAGCCGTTGTTGTTGGCGGCGCCGGCCGTCTTGGACCCGACCAGGGTCCCCAGGTGGAACTGCTGCATGTCGTAGGCGAAGGCCTCGGCGGCGGAGCCGACGTTGGCGTTGATCAGGACGTAGACCGGCTTGCCCTTGATCCGCCCGGACGGGAGATACTCGAGGGTGCGGGATTGCGAAGGCGCCTCGCCGCTCCGGAGGAAGGTCATCTCCAGCTGGTTGCCGTCCATGAAGTGGCTGATGAAGTAGCGGACGGCGCCGTGCGAACCGCCCCCGTTGTTGCGGATATCGATGATGACGGCGTCGCCTTCGCGCAGGAAGCGGGCGGCTTCGTCGTAGGCCTCGCCGGTGCGGTCATCGACCCAGTGGAACTGGGTGATGCGCAGGTAGCGGACGTTGCCGGGCAGCAGGCGCATGTCCGACAGGCCGTGGTTGCCGCGCACGGCGCCGCGCTCCCACAGGGCCTCCAACGCCGGGTTCCGGGCTTCCGGCTCGGCCGGGCCGGAGATCGCGGCGGCATACTGGGCCGGGTCCACGTTCACATACATGTGCCGGTCGCCGCTGGAGTCGCGCAGGTCTTCCGTCAGCCGGTCGGCGAAGGTCCGGGGCACGGTCTCGTCATAGCGGCCGGACGCCAGACCCTGGTCTAGCCGGGCCAGGATGGCGGGAACGCGGTCGGGGAAGACATAGCGCTCCTGGACGATCTGCTTGATGCGGGCGACGGCGGCGGCGCGCTGATCGGCTGTGAGAGGGGCGAGCGGCGCTTCGCTCCGGGCGGCCGCCACGGGGGCGGCGCGCTGGGCGAGTGCGGGGGAGCCCGCCAGGCAGGCCAGGGCGCAGACGGAAACGGCGAGGCGGAAACGGGTCATCGGTCAGCTCCGGTTCGGGGGGAGGACGCCGCCGCGAGGCGATCGGAGAAGGGTTGGCGGTCGAGGGCCTCGAGGGCGCGGGTCAGCACGTCAGCCAGCGGTTGGCCGATGTCGGCGTCGAGCCCCGACGCCGCGGCGGCGGTGGCGGCCCAGCAGCGCTCCAGCAGGGGAAACTGCTCCATCGCGAAGGGCGTCAGGGCGACGATGCGTTCGCGGGCGTCGGCCCCCGGCTCCAGCGCGACCCAGCCCCGTTTCGCCATCTGGCTGACGGTCTGGCTGACGGCCGAATGGGTGACGCCGGTTCGCGCCGACAGGACGCGGAGACTGGCCGGGCCATGGTTCACCAGGGCGCGCAGGATCGGCGTGAAGCGTGGGCGGTAGTCGAGGCCCGCATTGACGTAGGCCTGCTCCACAGCGCCGTCGAGATGCTCGATCAGGCGGCGAAGCAGGACGCCGTGGGTGCGCTGCGAATAGGTCATGCCGAAAGATGTATAAGCGCTGTTACATCTTCGCAAATGACAAAGAAGAAAGGTGTTTCCCTCTCGCTTCAGGCGTCGTGGAAGACCGCGTCCTGGCCGAGCAGGCGGCCGAGCAGTGGATGGTCCAGCGCCAGGGTGAAGGCGAAGCGCCCCTCGCCCAGGTCGCGGTGGGTGATGGTCAGGGCGCCGGGCTCGGTCCAGCGCGGCAGGCGAAGGCGCAGGCCCAGCACGGTCGCGAAATAGAAGGCGCTGCGGAATACCAGCGCGCCCTCTTCCGCCGCCACGGTCAGGGCCATGCCGACGCCGCCGCCGACATGCTCTTCCAATCCCGTGGGGCCGGCGAAGCGCTTGGCGCTGTGGATCACCTGCGGGAAGCCGGTCTTGCGCACATACATGCGGCTCCAGACCTGACCTCGACCGACGGCGTCCTCGGTGACGGCGACCACCGCGACGCCCGGTTTGAACACCAGCGGCAAGGGGCCGCCGATCAGCCGGGCGGCCTGGGCGAGCAGGCGGCCCATCGGATGCGCTTCGACGGCGACGACCTCGCCGCGATAGACGACGGTGGTGCCGCCCTTCATCCGCTTGGAGAAGCGGCGGCGCACGGCGGGAGGAAGCGCGGCCCAGTCCTCGGCGGGGAGCAGGGCGCGGAAGCGGAGGTCGGCGAGCTCGCCGTCCCGCGGCTGGATCCCGGTCCTGATCGTTGCAACAGCCCCCACCGTCCCCTCCTCTTCGTTACTTGCCGCCGGGAATGAGCGCCGCGATGCGGGCGCCCAGTTTCAGCAGC